>NZ_JAFLCJ010000019.1:0-106259 GCF_017302695.1 Leptolyngbya sp. UWPOB_LEPTO1
TCAGAAATTCGGCGTGTCTCCCGATGCTTTGCAGCTTCATAGGAAACGCGCAAATACCCTGGCATATCAATTGCCGGATTATCTAAAGGGGGTTTGGGAGCGGCGATCGCTGCCTGATTTCTAGAAGGAGCTAGTATCTCACTGGACAGAACGATGCAAGAGAGGAGAGCTACTGCGAGATATTTCATCACTGTTTCCTTATCAAAGAAGATTGAAGAAGTCTGACTGGCACCCATTGCCCATGACTCTGCTGCAATCCCACTGATAGAGATTCTGTCAGAGCTACTCAAGCTTATCAAACCAGAGAAAAACAAGGCTGGAGTATCTAAATCTGTTAACGATCTCACTCGGAGCCGTAGAGGACTTTTCCCGATCCATCTGGAGAAAATCTTAAGCACCATTCCCCATCTGCCAGCCAGATCCGCAACGGGTGATGGATAAATTTGCCGTAGATGAAGGCGAGAACCACGATAGCCAGAACTGAGACTCCTACCCCTTGCACTACTTTCCAGGGGTGAACCGTCCATTGATTTTCCATTGGCGCAAATCTTGAGGGAACAGGCTTAGGGTTCCCCTGCTGTGCCTGAAGATTTCTGCAACGCTTCCCGATGCCGCCGAAGCGACTTCACAAGCTTACGAAAATCCTCGGTTAACTCAGGCTCCTCCCAGTATTCAGGAATCAGCTTTAATTGAAAATTTGTCCATTCAAACGAAGCTTCGTCTTCGCTATAGTTTCTGGCGGTGTAGAGAGCAGTTGCGATCGCGTTTCTAATTATTGGGTTGGGTTCCTTCATTTGTGCGTCGCTCAGGTGTTTGCAATGAAAGTCCTCCATCTCGTTACGGACAGTCATGGCAACTAGCATCGCTAGATTTGTTGTGCCTTTTAATAATCGGGGACGCTTTTTTGTCATCGCTGAGTATCTACTGAGATTTATCTCACATTAATCATGAGCGCTTCTCAAGTAGAGTTGTTGGGGAATAAACTCAAAAATCCTTAAAACCCTTTCGTAGTAGGCATTTCAGCGATTTAATCGCAAAATCCTTCAAACCCTCTCCATATCAGCATTTCAGCGATTTTTTTCACTATTCCCCAACAGGTCTAGTGAAAAAGCCTGCTACCTTATCAATCGCGCCATCAATCGCGCCGCTCTGCCCAAAATCCCCAGTCTACTAGCCCAAGCATTAACACTAGAATCAGCCATGCCGCGATCGTCATGGGAGCAGATGTTGGCTCGAAATTCATCACTAAGTCATTGATCGCGCTGATTTCCTCCATTGCCGCTGGGCAGGGGGTTAGGATTCTCAGATTGGATTTGTCGATCACAGACTGTTTGGATTAAGGCGAAATTAACAGTACAAAAATATTCCAGTTCCTATAATATTCTTATAAGAATTGGAATATTTTTTGGTATACCAATTTGTTTGAGTTATAAAACCCTGTTTAAAAAGCAGCTTTTATCAATATATTTCTACTTTGGGGTAGTAGGGGTCGTGGGTTCAAATCCCGCCGCTCCGATTGAATGAAAGCCAGTCATAGACTGGCTTTTGTCGTTTCAGGGTATAGCTTTCAAGGCTCACCCAATTCTCAATAAGAGCTTCATAGAACGTCACTTCCGCTAGGAGAAATTCAGATATTGGCATGAAACTGGTATCCGATACCAATCGTTTCAAGTTTTGAGAAAAGAACGGATGCCAATACCAAAAATCGAGAATTTAAGGGGGAATCTACGCTTACGGTGGTCACTCCACGGCAAGCGTCATGTTTTGACGCTTGGATTGGCAGACAGCCCCCGCAATCGGGTTATTGCTCAGATGAAAGCGGATGAAATTGAACGTGACATTGCTTATGGTCAGTTTGACCCTACCCTCGTCAAATACAAGCCAGAGCTTGAGGCAAGGCAATCTCTCAAGGTGACGGATCTGTTTGAGAAATTCATGGTGGCAAAATCACGCGAAATCTACGATCAGAGCCTGACTAAATACCGCGCCACATTGGGCTACTTGAAGCAGTTCTTTCGAGAGCAGCAGGCTAAGACGGTCACGGCAGAAAAGGCGGATCAGTTTCGGCAATGGCTATCAGAACGCATTCTGCCAAACACAAAGCGCCCAATGACAGCGAACACTCTCAAGGAGCGACTTACCTTAGTGTCTGCCTGCTGGGACTGGGCAATTGAAGAGAATCTACTCGACAAGAACCCCTGGAAAAAAATCTGCAAGGGCGTCAAACCAGGGAAAACAAAGCCTGCTAACCCATTCACCGTTGAAGAAATCAAGGCAATCATCGCAGGGTTCAGAAGTGACCGACATTACTCGTTCTATGCGGACTACGTTGAATTCATGCTTGGAACGGGCTGTAGACCGGGCGAGGCGATCGCTCTTCGCTGGAAGCACGTTAACGAGGATTGCTCTTCAATTTGGATTGGTGAGGCGTATTATCGCGGCTGCCTGAAGACGACTAAAACAGAGGCATCTGGGCACGTCCCCCTAAGCCAGTCGTTGCAAAAACTATTGCAGCGCCGTAGGGCTATTGGTGTAAACCCTGATGATTTGATATTTCCTCGCCCTAGTGGTGGTTACTTGAATGATCGTGACTTCAGGCAGCGACCCTGGAAAAAAGTACTCGCCAAACTCAATCTCCCCTACCGAAAGCCATACAACACACGATCAACATTGATCAGCTATTGGCTGTCGCAGGGAGAAGACCCTGCGGTAGTGGCAAAGCTGACCCGAACATCGGTGAAAATGATTTACGAACACTATGCGGGCTGCATCAAATCCAACGCAAGACTGCCAGAAATTTTGTGATCGTGTCCTCAATGTCCTCAATGTCCTCAATTAACTTAAAAGTTATATATATCAATACTTTTAAGTGAGGACACAATGTCCTCAAATATATATATCAATGTCCTCAATTTTTTATTAACTAACAAGGAGAGTTCATAGGCAGGTTGATTAGTGGCTTCTTTTCCGTATCCCGTTCGCGCTGCTTTGACTGCTCCAGCTTTCTAAAAGTCCTTCGACTTGTTTTATTCCGCCCTCATCCCCTTGTGCCAAGTAGAGTTCTCTCGACTTATCCATTGCCAGCTTTGCATTGTAGTCGTCGCCTAGTTTGTGATGTACCTCTCCAACATTCATCCAGATTCGCGGATTAGTTGGATCAGATTCGAGGATTTGCTCAAACAACTCCAATGATTTCGCGTAGTTTTCTTGTCCGTAATACTTCGCCGCTTTTGCAGTTAAGGAGTCCGATTCGTTAATAGCAAATGTCTTTTGCAGCCTTGCCGCTTTAGACTCAGAAGCGTCCGATGTAGCCACTTTCGGCTCATACCTCGACACCTCACCACTAACCGACTTTGCAAAAGCTTCTGCCCTAGCGCGATCGCTAAAACTGGCAACCTGGATCGATGCCTTGCCAGAATCTTGTCGATTTACAGCGATCGCGTCTTTGCAATATTTTCTGTGGACCTCATTAAGATTTCCGCCATCGATAAATACTGCATACCAGGTTGCGTTTGCATCTGGCGGATCTCCACAAGTTTCCTTTGATGTTTCGTCAAATGCAGATCCACCGCCAGAGCCAGTGGCTTGAGTTGTAGGAACAGGCGAGGACTCAACCGAAGTCGCAACGGGCGGATTGTTCTTGACGACCAACGCAACCGCCCAGACACCCGCACACACAATCCCCAATCCAGCTAAGCCGATTGCCGCAATTTTCATAGAGCCATCCACCACAGAAACACGCTTACGATGCTGACAGATTGGTTCTGGTGCGATCGTAAAGTGAGTGTGAATCCGCGTGAAATTCTGGATGCGATTTTTGCTTCATTTAGTTCAGTCCGCAAACTTCATTTTGGCTTCCATCCGGCACGTCTGCTATATTCGCAGAATTCCTCGCCGAAACCCGCATTCTTTCGTTAACTTTATGCTTGACACCTAATAAACGCTGGTGATTGTGCCAGTCGCATTAGGTCAAGACTTTTGTTTACTTTTCCGTGATAGTCCTGGCTTCTCGCGCAAGGACGAGCGCCGTTCTTTTGTTTTCTCGCGATTTCGCCACTTGCAGACCTCCTTCGTCAACCGCTCTCCTTCCACTGCTGCCGCTTTCGCTTTTTCCAAAAACACATCAATGGGCTGAGTGGGTTGCCCTGGCTCTGACTTGACGATCGCATGAACGGCTTTATTTCGGGCTACTCGCCACTGGTCAACCGCTTCGATCAGGTTTGGATAGTCCTGGATGGTGATCCCTTCGGGAAACTCGGCTCGCCAGTAGTCAATTAACTGCTTGAACGGAATAAACTTTCCTTCTAGACAAAGGGGATTACGGACTGTCGAACCTGACAAATAACTGATTAAGCGATCCGAAATGATGCTCTCCTGAATCGTGATAGCTTCTAAGAAGAAATTGTTCTCTTGAGCGGCTCGAATGCGCTCCCATGCCTCGCGATAGGAATCGTGCTTTCTAACATTACCAGCAACCGTTTTTGTGAGAGGCAAGCTTATTCTCATAAGATTGATTCCTTTTTGAGTTCGTGTCTGCAATTATCTGCTAACTCATTGAGGGGACACGGCGGTTCACGCAAACCTCATCTGACTGTAAACATTTAGGGACGTGATCGACCGTCTACACTCGATATTTCCCAAACTTTCCAAGTTGAACTCTAGTAAGGAGGATGATTTTGACCGTAATGGCAGCCGTCGCCACATTGGAGCGCGATTGATTTGGGAAGGCTACTTCTAAGCTAATTCAGTTCTGTGTTAAGTGAGGTCTGCTTTCAAAATCTCCCTGCAACTTTTCAAGACGATTGATCAAGCTGTGCAAATGCTCGGACATCTTTTTATTGTTAAAACGCCAAGATTCCACAGTGGTTAGGTATTCAACAAAGTGTTTTGGTTCACAGCTATCGCTCCCGTGCCAATTATGAAAACCACAGTGTATATCTTTGTGCATCACTAACAAATTGTCGTGGAATGCTGCTAAGTCCCGTCGTGTCGCCTTGTCAAAAAGGTGATGTGCGTGCAAATCAAAAGGGTTTGCTGGAGTCTGCTTGACCAAGCTGACTTGACATTTACGATTAGCAGCCGCTTTCACCTGATCCATCGCTCTTCTCACGCGAGCATCGAATGAATCCAGATATTTTTTCTGCTGGTTAACGGCATCCTCAACAATTTCGTTAACAGCCTCAGTCCAAGCCCTACGAGATTTCTGCCCCAAGTTCTCAGACATATTCTGTGCAACACGTGCCAACCCCCGCTGGCTCCAATACTCAACATCCTCTATGCGCTCAAAGTGAACTCCTGTCTCCATCGGCTCTCGCCCTTTTAGGCTGCAATTATTTTGTTCTCGCTTTGCTGCTGCGTTTAATCCTTTTCCGTTTGTATCTAGAATGCGGATGACACGAGGACGATCGATGAAGACCAGATCACCCTTAACGATCACTCCATTGAGATCCTGAAACTCCTGAATCACTCGACGACGAACCAACATTTGACGAGTCCGTTTGCGCCGCTGAGTAAATCGCTCTATTACCGCATCAAAAAAACTAGCGAAGAAGCCTGATGTATCTGTTTCTTCGAGGTATTTGGCAATTGCCATTGCCCCTTCTTCGTAGAAGCGGCGAGTGCCGATGTTCTTGCTGAGCCACTCAAAATGCTCGCCTTCAGTTAATTCCCATTCATCATCCTTACGGTGATCAAAAGCGGCGCAGACGTTATACAGCCTTGCTTTTGAAATACCAAGAATTTGAGCAGTCTCATCGTCAGACAGCAAATCGTATTTACGGGAGTTCATGTCGCTTGGTTCTTGGGTCAGGTTAGTTGCCGTTAACGAAACGCCAGGAGCGAATCGCGCATTTTTTGTAGCCGCTCAAATACTTCGCGTTGCCCTCCAACATCCGGGTGATGTTGTTTGGCTAGACGACGAAATGCTGCATTGATGTCATCTGAAGTTGCATTGTGAGGATCGAGGTTAAACACATGCCAAGGACGAAAGTTTTTGAGAACATCAATTCCATTGATGCAGCTTGGTCCTTCTTCATGCTGTTCGCTCTCAGGCACTCCGACCCATTCGCGGTATAGGGCAAGCCAAGTGTCTTTTGTACGGAGATTAAGATCGCGACCTGCAATCGCTAATTTGAAGGCATCATGTTTTTTCAACGCTTTGATATTACTGCACTCAAAAGCGATGACGACAGCATCCTGTAGCTCTTTCAGACTAAGCGCTTTTGGCTTACGAGTTGATGTAGTGGGTGTTTTGCCAGTTGATGTGGCAGTTTTTCTCTTGCGGGGTTTTGGTTGAGATTGAACAAATTCCGCAAAATCATTTAATACTCCAGCATCGTAACCGTACTTGGTTACAAGTTCCTGGATTTTAGACTCAATTGCATTAGTCACTGTTTGACCTTCCATAATGCGCGGGTAGCAGCTTTATAGCTGAAGCTAAAAGCCGAGGGTGATCATTGCATACTGAGATAAGTATGGGAAAAAATCACTATTTTTATACAGGATGTATAGAAAGCCTATTTATTTAATGCGCTCTGAAAGTTAATCCTGATAAATACTTTTCGGAAGCATTTTCGATTGCTGTACCCCTATCCAAATCGCGACACTCTATCTTGTTGCTCCTTCTCTACGACGATCGTAAAGTGACAGTGAAACTACGTGAAATTCCGGATTAGTTTGGCATAGACTTAAATAGCTTGATAGATTTGCCCTCAAACACTTACCAAGCAAAACTCCATGTCCGGTAAACTCAAAAGCGAAATCCGTGCTGAAATCGATGAATTCGTTATGTCTCTCCCTTTTGACTCCGACGATGAATATGATTCGGCGGTCGCTGCGACTTATGCTGCGTTCCCAGAACATAAAAAATTAGTTGACGAGTATTTTGAGGACTTGCATCTGTTCGGGGAAGCGATTTTGATGCAAGGGAAACCTACATCGGCGGATTAGAGTCATTCACCCCTGTCTTCATGGCGATGCCCTCGGAGTTAACCAAGGTTCTGTTCGACTCAAGTGATGGGCACGGCAACGTCACTCCCAGTCATCCAGGGTTTCCACCTTCGATCGCTCAACTGGCTGTTCGCTCTTTGTCTTCTGGCCCTTGCCCGGAGCGAAGGCGTTTTTACAGAACGAGCAAAAGAAAAGCACTGCTGATAAGCACAGGATCGGGACACCAATTAATAGAGGACTGAAAACCAGTCCAACGATCAAACAGATCATCCCCCAGGTGAAAAGCATTGACGTGCCCCTATCTAAATCGCAACTTTCCATCTTGCCGTCCCTGCTTGAGTACGATCGTAAAGTGATGATGAAGTTGCGTAGATTTCCGCATCGACTTCCGGTTTCAACCTGGGTCAGTATCCTCACTTTTCTTTCTTTTAAACTCTTCAAAAAGTCGCTGAAGTGATCGAGAGCTGCTTTCGTCCTCGGACAGTACGTGGACATTGCGGCTGACATACATCGATAATCCATGCTCGTCTGTTTTTGGCGATAAATTAGCGACCATGTATCGAAAGTCCTTGTCCGGCTCTTTTCGCTTCCTGCCTCTTGTGGGCGGTTCTTGAATTTCTTCGATTACGTAGGAGATGAAGAGTTTCTCTGGCGTGAGTTCTGGGGCAACTGCTTCTGATATCTCTTTATCAAGCTCTCGTAGCTTAGCGACTGTTTTTTCGTAGAGAAATTTGTGGAGTTCTGCGTCTTCCTTTAACTTGACGTACTCGTCAAGTTTTGCTCTCAAATCCGCGTCAATCTCTGTCCTGTCTTCCATGTCGCAATCCTTCGGCTGGCAACAAATCAAGGTTATCGACTAATAACTGGTACTGCTACGGTAGGGGCATCGTCAAAAACAAGACCGTGGATTTTGCGATCGCACTTCCAAGTCTCAATCTGGGAACCCTGAACCCGTTCCCAGAAAGACAGCGATGAAGAATTCCCCGTGGCAAGTAAGACCGAGTGTTTTGATTCCGGCGTTGGCGGTCATCATCCCTTCAACGATTGTGCTTATCGTGGCGGGCTGTCTTGCCTATCATCCGGTGCGCGTCTGGTTAGCCGATGGGTATTGGTGTGTCCGGTTCTCCCCGTCTGGTACAAGGACAATTCTCTATGGCTCCGAGTGCGATCGCTGAGCGTTGGGAATTCTAAACGGGCAATGCAACGGTCTAATCATCCAAATTTTTCAATCAATTTCTAGGAAGCTTCTGTTGATTTGCTTGTTAGTTCGTTGGATGGAATTCCAGTTTTTTCCGATCGTATAATGTCCAGGATCGCCTCCTCTTTCCATACGATCCCAAGCTGTGCGTGAAGCGGATCGCTTCCCAGGATGCGCCCAGAATATATTCCAAGAAAGCGGTATCCCTTGCCGAAAGCCAAGTGTTCAAAGTCGTGCAATGTTTTTCCTTCTGGCACCCAAACTCCTGTTTCCTGGGCGTATACAGGCGCTCCTGACATTCCTTGTCTTGTGGCTGTATCAATGTACATTTTCGGTAGGTTGTCGATATGGGCATCAGGCTCCGAGGCAATACTTCCACGTTTCCAGATCGGAAAGCGTCCCCCGCCGCTAATGCCGAGCGGGAAACCTAAAACAAAAACGTCCATTCCTGGTTCAAACTGAAGTTTTTCTAAATCTAGAACCTCATTATTTGCTGGTATTGATTTTGTCTCACTAGGTCGCCGTATATGTATTGCTACTACATCAACATCTGATCCATGTTGGGGGTGTTCCCACCATACAGGCAGTGTTTGATCTTTGTCGTTATATAGATTCAGTGAGCTCGGAAGCCACTTTATGACTAGAGTGCCATCCTCTAAAGCCTCTGGATAAGGCAGTCTGAGTAAAATATTGTCGGGTATTCCGGCTTCTTTTGACAGAAGGGAGTAGTTCTGAGGGTCGCGACCTGACACGTTATGCCAATTCGTTATGAGATAGTCTTGACCTTCATGGGTATAGAAGAATGCTGTACCAACGCCTAAATTTGTTTCCCCAAACCTTAAGGTGATGTGGACGGGTACGTAGCTCAAGAGATTTTGAACGTTGACCTTACGCATAGTTAAAACTGTTGGATTTACTAACTTCAAATGGTTGCAAACCTTAGAAAGTTTGTACTGTTATATAAACACGTGACACAGAGAAATTTACAGCGTGACTATTTTCGTAAAGTTACCGTGAAGTTGTCTAGTTAAGATTATTCTCGGTCTGTGTAAAACGTTGACCCCATACGGAACTTCTGCGGACGAATGCAGCAGTCCAAAACCACGAAAAACGCTGTAATTCCTTTTACATGGGATGTTGCAGCGTTTTTAATATGGACTAGATCCAAGATTCCAGTCTCACGAGTTTCTTAAGTTGTAGCTAACGTATTACTTGTAATACAAAACTCAAGAAGTCCAAAATTAGTCCAGGCGTGTAGTACAGGATTTGAGACTCATATTAAGACAGTGAGCTTGCCTGATTAGGAAATAGCCTTACATAGTTTGAAGTCATCGCTTATATCTATGTCTAACTCAAAATTAACGCGCCGCAGTAGAAGATTTGGCTCGTCCTGACTTACAGGCTCTAGACTGAATAAAGTCTCGTCACACCAATCTTCCACCTTTAAGTTTGTTGTGATTAGTGTACAAAGGAAGGTTATATCCACTCCGTCTTTGTTCAGAATAATACTTCCCCAAACCTGAAGATCGCTAGAAGATTCCCCACAGGCTATCTTGCTAGAACCGAATTTGTAACCATTAAAGTTAAAAGATACGTTATGAAATAGTAGTAGAATGCACAGGGTTATTTTCGACTCTTGAGATCTGAACTGAACTTCGTTAAGCTCAAGAGCATTTTTGTCAACAACTCTGATAATTTCATCAATCAGAATTTCTTGCGTAAACGAAGGTAAAGAATAAATTCTTTCTAGAAGAAACTGAATCGCGGCAAAAATTTCCGGCTTAATTTTCCTCGTCAGACAACTTGTTTTGTTTTTCCTGTCTTCCTTAAATAGGTTTCTTATTTGGATGTCGAGCTTGTGCCTTGTGAGTTTAAAGTGCTTTGACAGTTCACTTTCATCACATTTGTTTACTTGGTAAAGGATTAATTTTCTAATATATAAAGGAAAAGGAGTTTCAAGGTCTAATGCTAAATTTGGTGAAACATATTCAAGAAAATATCTAAAGGTAAGATAAAAACCTTCAAGCGACTCATTTGCGATACCTCTGTCCCGTTCATTATTGTGGGCTACTAAATCTGCAATCTCTCTAAAGACACCACTCCCACCCGAATAAGGTCTTAGTGTTATCAATAAACTGTCAACATCAACTGCATGAAAATCACCGCTTTGAATTCGGCTGATAGCTTGTTGTGCCTTGCTTTTCTCAGATGCTTTCATATCTTTCATCAACACTAGAACTAAGAGGTTAGGTGAACTCTTTCTGCCTAATCCTGGAATTTGGCAAGTTAGACCAACGTATGTTCCGCATATTACCTCTCGTCGGGGCAATCAAGCCAAAAAAATCCGTATTTCTTCGTAAAGAAAGCTAGTACTATTCTGTTTAATTTCCTGTTCAACAAGGTTTAACAGAATGCCTGATCACCCGCAGAAGTCCCAGTGACATAAAAAAGGCTCAATTCCAAGCTAAGAAAAGGATTGAGTAACCAGGCTCAATCCTTTTCTTAGCGTTCACGATCGCGATCCTGCTGCTTAGGCAATGTCTCTGACTTCCTGGGATCAGGCGCAAAATCTTTTTTAGGCATTTGAACTACCGTTTTTTCTGATAGTTGCTGGCAAAATCGTGTAAACGATCTGGCAAGCGGAAATGGCAAGCGAACGGCTCAAATGCCTTTTGGATGC
Organism: Leptolyngbya sp. UWPOB_LEPTO1; assembly: GCF_017302695.1. Taxonomy (NCBI): domain Bacteria; kingdom Bacillati; phylum Cyanobacteriota; class Cyanophyceae; order Leptolyngbyales; family Leptolyngbyaceae; genus Leptolyngbya; species Leptolyngbya sp. UWPOB_LEPTO1. Next base: position 10,827 of record NZ_JAFLCJ010000019.1, read on the forward strand.
AATAGCGAAATTCGACGCTTGGGAAGAGGCGCAGCAGAAACAGGCAGAGTTGCAGCCGACAGATTCCCAGGAAGAGATTTCTCAGAAGGTGATTTCCCTGGATTGCCCCAAATGCGGTTCAGGGCAAACGATTCGATCGGGGAAAGGCAAGCCTCGCAAAGACGGAACGAGATTGCAGCGAATTCTCTGTAAGGACTGTGGCAGGACTTCGTTAATCGGGTGAAGGGTCGCAACTGTTGTCTAGGACAAACACGACTTGTCCATCGCTTAGCCTCGTTAGAGACTTCCAAAGCTGCTCTTGTCGAAGAGCAGCTTCTTGCTGGAATTAATTACGTCGCGGACATCACTGCCTTTCTTCAGGTAGCTTGACTATTTAGGTAGGCGGGAAGAATGGTGCTCTCATCGACTACAGCCTTTTCAAGTTGAGGTAGTTTAAGTCCCTTAGCTTCTTCTAGATTAGCTCCCTGTAGTCTAGCGCCCTCTAGATTAGCGCCCTCTAGATCAGCTCCCTTTAAGTTGACGCCTTTCAAATCGACTCCCTCTACATAGGCATCTATTAGCTTTAATTCTGCTATCGCTCCATCTTCCAAGACTACGTCTCCATCTTTCAAGAGCGAAGTTTTTCCTAAATTGGCTCGTCTTAGATCAGCGTCTTCTAAATCAGCTCCCCATAGAACAGATCCCCGTAGATCAGCTCCCCATAGAACAGCTCCCTTTAGGTTGGTTCCCTTTAGGTAGGTTCCCTTTAAGTGGGCTCTTGATAAAATAGCTCCCTCTAGGTGCGCTCCCTCTAGATGTGTTCCCTCTAGATTGACTCCTGATAAAATAGCTCCCTCTAGGTGCGCCCCCTCTAGATGTGTTCCCTCTAGATGTGTTCCCTCTAGATTGACTCCTGATAAAATAGCTTCCTCTAGGTGCGCCCCTTCTAAATGAGAACCGAACAGCAACGCTCCTTGTAGTTTAATTGATCGTAAATCTGCCCATCTCAAATCCGTTTTGCGGAGATCCAATGGGTGTTCCTCTCCGTCCAAAAAAGAATGCTTTCGTCGGCTCAGCACAGTTAGAACAGCCTGAATATCGGCTTTCGGTGGTATCTCTACTTCTTTCTGCCCTTGCTCTGGTAGAGTTTCTACTATGAAGCTTTCAACATTAACAGTCCAAGGCCTTATATCTACTTCTTTCTGTCCTTGCTCTACTTCTTTTCCATCCTTAGTGTTCCTTGGTGGCCATGGCGCTTTCTCTCTCAAGTAAGCTGTCAGAATCTCCATTACTTGCCAATACTCTTCGTCAGAGGTATGGGCAATTCGCTCTAAACCATAAATCCCACCTAATCGGATAGAAATATCAGAGTGACCTAACTGTTCAACTGCTTTAGTGAAACGGTCTGTGGCCTGTTTGTCTTCTGATATTTTCAGGTTTCGCCACCCAATATAAGCGGAAATCAAAACCAAAGCTCCTCCAATAATCTGCGCCCGAGACGTATTCAAATTGTTGATTAGGGTTAATCGCTCTTTCTCAAGGGTCAACCGTTTCTCAATATCGCTTACACGGTTAAATTTCTGAGCAAATGAATCTATTTCTACCTGAAGCAAGCAAGTATTCCAGCCAAGATATCCAATAATGACGGCTAGGATTGAGGCGGTAACAGAGGGCAAAAGCTTTCTCATTTGCCTCTGTCTCATAAGAAGTCTCGCTATTTGCTTCTTATTTGCTTGCTTGTTGTGAGATTCCGACCAATTAAATATATTCATTGACTCCTAGGTGAGGGGAAGTAAAAAAATCACCTGAATCCTAGATACAGGCTTCTCAAAGGAATTCCGCTCCCCCGTTCTAAAGAACAGAGTCCCTACCATTGTCTGGCAAAAGCACAATAACCTTACTCTCTGGCTCCTGCTGCTGAATTGAAACGCTGCCTTGAATCTGGGGAGAATTCAGAATTTGAAAGGCTTTCAACGTCATGTTGATGACAGAGAGCTTTTCCTCGATTGACTCTGCCCGGTAAAGCAAGCCGTCTAAATGGGTCAAAGCATTCTGCAAAATCTCAACACTCTGCAAGCGGCTTTCAGCAATACTTTCGGCAATTTCCTTAGCAATTTCCTCAGTCTGTTCTTGCAGGACACTGGCAAATTTTCGCCGCCATCGATTGATTGTCGCTGGCGAAACGTCCAACGCATCCTGAATTTCTCGATAGGATTGCCCAGAAGCTAGACGCTGTAGAGCTTCTAACTGTTTGGAGTTTAGATTTTTCGCCATCTTTTTTGTTTCGCTTTGCGCTCAGCTTTACTCAATTAGCCAGTTAAACAACTTTGATCAAGCCTTTTGAAATCGCTGCCAAATATCCGCCCTCGGATGCCCATTCCTGCTCAAGTCTGCGAGTAATGGTTCGATTCAGTAGATCATCCTTGCTGATCTCTGTAGTTCGTTTGGGCGCTGGCTTTGCTGTGGGCGACGCTTCTGCTTTCGGAGTCAGAAAAGTTTTGAGTTCAGCAACGTCCTGCACTGCCTTAGCATCGTCAACTTTGACGCGACCTGCTTGAATGGCAGCAGTAATCTCAGGCACTTGCCGCATGAACCTGCGATCATTGAGTTGCGCTTGGCTCACATACAAAACATCAGGCGTTGCCGCTGCCTTAGCTGTTGCCGTCTGAGGTTGCTGTGTCTGCTGTGTCTGCTGTGTCTGGAAATCCGGCTGAAAGAATTTCTCTCGAAGTTCCTTTGAAGCCTTGAACGCCGTCAAAAAATCGTTGGCAACTTTGCCGTGGATAATGACCTTGTGATTTGAATCTAGTTCAATTGACTTGCCAACCAGATCCCAAAACTCATTGAAATTCTGCATATCCCCACCGTGGGCTGCAAACGTTGATTGCACAGCATATTCGACGAATTGCTGCCGTAAGGAGTCAAGTGTTTGCTCTTCTTGCTGTTGTTCTGACATAAGCCCAATTAATAATTTGTATCTATATTTTACGCAAAACTTGATAAGATATGGTTATCATAAGTGCTCTTTGCCGTCTGACATAAGCCAGCGTCTAATAGAAGAAACGACGATTCCCAGCAGGCTCGTTGTTTCTTTTTTGGAGATTTTTTCGTATCTTTTACTTAGCGATAAAATTCTCTGAAAAGCCGTGCCTGGGCGACTGGGCGCGGTTTTTTGGTTTTAAGCAGTTTGCCGAGGTCGCGAATAAAGGTGCGGCACAAAGCGCTGCACAAAGCGTTATTGGAATCGAAATAACGCTTGCTCTGATTGGATTTCAGCGTGCTGCACTGGTGCGGCGCTAACCTGCCGCTCGCCATCCAAATCGCTTCAAAATCCTGACGATGGACGGGAAGTGATGATCTTCGACCGCGCGCCGATAAAGCGATTTGCCGTGTGACTGCTCATGCCCTAGCGCGATCGCGTCTTCAATTTCTGGCGATAGATTGCAGTCCAGAACTTCGTAAATCTGTCCACGACTGAAGCCTTGCTCTGCTAACAGTCGAGCTTTGCGAATGTCGCTCTCTGCCGGGGTGGGGAGGGAGGCTAAGTGGTCTAACAACGAATAATCGCATTCTCGAATTGCAATGCCTGTCCCGACCCAGAAAAGCCAATGATGGCGATTCACGCCGATCGCCCGTTGGATTCCATCTGACAGGGCGAATTTTGCTGTCCAGTCACAATTGGCTTGCGGATCATAGTTTGCAATGAGTTCCGGCAGATTCTCCAAAATTGCCTTGCCGAGGTCTGAATGACGGCTGGCGATCCATTGGGAGATTTGCTCGGAGTGGAGCCAGTTTTGGATTTGTTCAGTGGTTGGTTTCATGGTTCAGAGTCCTCCGATGCTTGCTTTGCATTTTCGGAGGATGTCTTACCTGCTTTCTTTCGTGGTCTTCCCTGAAGCGCCAACTTTACAGGCGCAGTTAAGTCTCCAGTTTTTAACAGGAACTCCTCAAGCGCGATCGTCGCTTGATTTGCCAATGTCCGATTGGCTCTAGTCGCGCAAGCCTCTAACGCCTCGTATAGCTCAGGCGGAAGATTGAGCGTTAATCGTTGCTTATTTGTCGGCATAGAAACCGTAGGCACGGGCAGCGCGTTCATGTTTATTCACCTCATTAAAACTTACTTCCTACAGTGTATCGCTTCTTTTTGAATAAGTGCTGCACCTATTATTAGAAGAATGACCAATTTGTAGATAATGCGCGCAGACATTTTTATATTAAAGTGCAGCACTTTTACAATAAGTGCGCTACATTAAATATGTGAGCGAGGCGAATAGGTTGCTGGGTGAGCCGAAACCCAGGCAGAGACTACATAGCTGTGAGAAACGAAACGCTTCACTCTCCTGAGTTTGGATATTTCAATGACTTATTTCGACGGCACTTTTTATTACTGCATCGAATCCGGCACGGGATTTTGCCGTGTTGAGGATCGATGGGATCGACTCGAAGTTTGCACCGAAGATTCATTGCAAGAGGCTCTTGCTGTGACTGGCTCCAGCTTCGATGATTTGATGCCTGCTTAGAGATTTCAGAGATTGCCTTTGCTTATTCCGCAAAGCGATCCTCTGGATTCTTCCAGTACTCACTCATTTCAGGAGACATTCAAATACTCACTCTATTAATTGGCTTATCACTCGGAGCTTACATCTCGCGCAGAATCACATTTCATGTTGATGACTTCGATCAGGCAACTGTAGCGGTGGACTACAAAACGATTTGGGAAAACATAGTTGCATTCTTTACTGCAATCGGCTTCATCTGCAACTGGGCGATTTCAACTGCACGCAAAACTCGAAACTACTTCGGCTTAGCGCTTCTGCCTTGGCTGTCGGAGCGCGGAATTGACATCAAGATTCCGAATCTGCAACTTCCCGCGATGCCTGCAACGGGGCAACTCGATTAGCCAAATCAACAACCATCAAATTATTGAGGTAACTATGCTGAAAAAATTTCTGCTTCTGGCTGTGCTTGGAGCCTGCGCTTTCATCTACTTGACTCCAGCAAAGTCACAAACCAGGCAGGCTCCACAAGATCGTCCGCCGATCACAAACTTTGACGCGAAGCGTTAAATCTCCCGACTGGCTCTGACTCAAGGTTAGAGCCTTTTTTGTTCACATATCTAGGAGCATCAACAATGAACTACTCACCTGATCGCGCTGCACTAGCGCTAAGAAACAAAGTTGGATATTCGCCCAAACTTATCAGCATTGAAATCTCGAACAGTCAGGGCAAACGGTACGGTGAAGGCGACATCAATCCTTTGATTGTGCATTCAGCATGGACGCACACGATCGACAGAGTTGCCCGTGGAAAAGGAACTCAATCTAGTCCGCAAATTCAGACCAAAGACGGCGAAACGATCTGGTTCGGTGAGATGCCTGCACTAGGCGATCACCAATCGATCGCTACTCTTGGCAAAGACAAGTCTGAAATGGCAGCATTCCTGTTAATGCCGTTGCTTCTGCCTGAAGACAACGGAGGCGCGCATGGAGGTCATTTACGCATCGTGATGAGCCATCACAGCTACTTTGATCCAGTAGTTAAGCAACGCATTGAAGATCAGATTCTAGGGCGGCATCAATTTACCCGAAACGGACGTGAGGTTGATGTTGTTGTCGATTCAGTTGAGCTTGTCCCAGAAGGCGTAGGTGCTTACTGGCTTGCCTCTGAATTGAATCAGTTGAAATCCGGCTACACCCTAAGCATTGAGATTGGTTATCGAACCGTCGAAGTTTGGTTACTTGATGATGCAGGGGAACCGATTAAGGGTGAGCCGATTCAGTTTGGAGTGTTCAATCTGGCATCTGCGATCGCATCCGATGACGAAGTGAGAACTGCACTACTCGGAACCACTGACACGCCCAAGACAGTGAAAGACACCCAAATCGCGATCGCACTGAAGCAAGGCAAGATTGCAAAGATTGACGATCAGCAATGGGAAGCAATCAGAACCCGTCATCTGGAGCGCTGGAAAGATGATGTCATCGGGATGATCTTCAGCCAGCACGAAGCGATTTTGACCCAAGCAGAGCAGATTCTATTCTCTGGCGGCGGCGCGATGCTTCTGCGAGAAAGACTACTGAAAGCTAACCCGAACTTCTGGGTAGACAGCGATGCTCAAACAGCTAGTGTACGAGGTTCGTACTATCACTTCCTGAGTTTGGCGTAGGTAGCACAATGGCACAACGAAAAAACTCAGTAGTGCTGAGCGAAACGGCAATTTCAAAACTGCAAGTACTGGTGAGTACTGGTGAGTTCTGCTCATTAGATGACGCAGCATCGCACATTATCACATCAGTACTCGGCAGTACTGGCAAGTACTCATCACTTTCGACTCAGTTTGCACCTAAAACAGAACCGAAAGTTGATAGTACTGCCCAGTACAAGCAGGATTCATCCAAAAAACCTGAAAAGGCAATAGAGACAACGGTTTTGAGCGAAACCAAGCCGAATCTTGCTCAATCGTTCCGAAACATCTAGAAATGACTCGCAAAAGCCGATCTCTGAACTTTCCTAGGGCGAAGTGATCGGCTTCACCAGTCACTCAGCAGTTTTATGAGGCACATCGAAAATGAAAGAAGACTTTCAAGAATGGCTCGGTGAGCATTGGCTCGGAATTTTAATCGGCGGGATTGCGACCGTCACCCTCGTTACGCAGATTCCCTCGATTCAGGAAAACTTGCAGCGCAATCAGAACGTTGCACAAGCCAACAAAGCAAGACTGGAAGAGAACCAGAAGTTGGAAGCGCAGAAGTTAACGTTGCAGGCATCAGAAGGAATTGCCAATGAGCGATACGACAAAGGCTGTGAAGTGATTGTGACGCTTGCTAATCCCAACCTCGCAACCACAATCCAAGAAGGTGTACCGATTCTATCGGGTGCTTACGCGCCGCTCTACCAAAAGAATCCGAACCGACCGATTAATCCGAAGCACTTCATCGGTCGAGACATCACCGTCTGTGATTTGTATGGCACGACTGCTGTTATGCAGCTTGATCCATCAAGAGGGTATGCCGTTGCACGGTCGATCGCGGTTACGAGCGATCGGACTCGGATGAAGAAAGCACAAGAGCGCGAGAAAGGTCTAAGCCGTCCATCACTCAAACAGTAAACAAGATTGAAGGGCTAGGAAGTTTCCAGCCCTCACCCCTAGCACAGAGGTAATTCAACTATGACAGATACGGCGAACAAGCAAAACAACCACTACAAACCAAACTGGAAAGACAGAGTTGCAGATAATGACAATCCATTCATGATGATCGCTGCGATCGTCATTTTTGCAATTCTCGCTGCATTGGCTTTGAAGTTAATCCAGGTGAACCTTATGCCTTACATGAAAGTGCTGGGGTTGCCTGAATTTAAGCCATCCAATACCCCGATCGTGGGTTGGGCGATGGATTTACTTCACCTGCTCTACTTCGCAACTGGAGCCGTGATTCTGTGGTTCTTGGTGAACTTGGCACAAGTGATTTGGATTCTGATCGCACTTGATCGACGGGCACATCGAACGGCTGTAAGAGAAGCACGAAAGGAACTCGATCGCCAGGGTTCGCAGCATGAGTCTGATGGACAAATTCGGAAGCTGAAACGACGCGCTACGAGAGTTCCATTCTTTTTTATTGCCGCTAGCGGCTGGATTGCTCTTGCTGCTTTCGTTGCAGAATTTCTGATCAACCTCAAAGCCTATCCTCCAATCCGAAGCTGGAATGCGTTTATCGCAGGATTGACAATTGGCGATTTAAGTCCAATCAACTTTAACCAGGTCGCAGCAATCCTTTGGGGATGTTTCAGCACCGAACTTGTAATTATCGCGTTGATCATCGTTGGTCAATGGATTTGGAGCCACAAGAACGCAGACAACTAACCATCAGGGGCGCTTTCGAGCGTCCTTTTTTAAATCCCTAGCACGGAGACTAATTATGTTTCTATTCAATGATCCGAAAGAAGTTTCGGATATCGAACTCGTTCACGATCGCGCACTGCCAACTGAAACCAGTGTCGGAATCCCGTTAGCAGCCACCGTCTTTCTTGGAGTTGGGGGATTCATCCTCTCAGCTAATCCGGTTGTAGGTGGAGCATTAGCAGCCGTTCCCGCTTATGGCATGTTCAAACGGTTTCAGAACAATTGGAGGAACAATGCTTTTGAGCGGCGCAATGCCGGATGTGTAGCACATCTCATCAAGACGGATGCGGACATGATTCTCTGGATTGAGCATCATGGCGTGGATGAAGTGCGCTCTCAATTATTGACTGCACTGAAACATCGGCAAAAGCTGACGAGTTGTGCCAAGCGGACGCTTAGAGCGTTAGTCCCAGAATCTGAACTACCAGCAAAACGAGTCGAGCAATTTCTGTCTGCTCAGAGTCCAGCACTACCAGAATCAGTACCTGAAGGAGTGCGAATGACGACTCAGCTAGGAGAACCGAGCGCGATTAATGTTCCTGCTCAGACGGTGGAAGGTGCACCTATCCCAAAGTCCATCACTGAGCATTATCTTTCTGATTTGCGATCGACCTTCTTGTGCGCTCCGCCTCGCACAGGTAAAGGCATCCTTGCTGCTCAATTGATGCAAGGCTTCAAGTCACGATTCCCCAATGGCAAGCTACTCACCTGCACAATTAAGCAATTCGCGGGTGAGAACTGGTACTGGAGTTATTCAGATGCTCACCTGAATCCTGAAACTCGCACTCCGGATCAGCAACTTGCAGCCGCACGGGACATCTTCAACCTGATCAACTTCTGGGAGTCGCAGCGATCGACGGCTGATGCTCCTTGCCTACTTGTCATTGATGAGATTCGAGATACGCTGAATCTGCTCGGATCGATCCCGATGAATGCAGTTAGCTCTGACTATGCCGAGTCGAAGAAAACATTCGGGGAATGGATGCTAGGAGTTGCAATCAGTTCTGCAACGCTCAACCAATGTCACCACCGATTCATGCTCATCATTTCCCCAGTCGTCAGCCTTGCTGGACTCGGAGGCATCAAGGGAGTGAGTAAAGACGCGCTCGGATCATTTGTCGGAATCACGCTTGCAGCACCCAAAGCAATGCAATTTGCAACGGGGGATAACGGTACGTTTAGCGCACCAAAAATCGATTCAAACGATCCAAGATTCCTGAATTGTCATGCACTTGCATATTGCAAAAACGATAAGCAATGGTATCCGATCGAATCACTTCCTAAAAGCGCGATCGACAAGTTAGCGAACTCGAATCCAACGCTAAAGAAGTGGAATTCAGTCAGCCTTAATCCGCGTGTTCATCTTGAGAAAAGCTGGACGGTTGAAAGCAACTTTGAGCATGAACCAGTTGCAGTTGCAAGTGAGGACAAAACTGAATCAACAGAGCAGGAAATCAGAGCAGAAATCAAGCGCTTCTTATTAGCAAACTCTGAAGGCTCTAAACCTCGCGACCTGTCAGCAAGAGCAAGAAAACCTGTTAAGGGAATGTCTACCGATGACATCAAGCTTTACCTGGATGTGATGGCAATAGATGGAGAAATCTACGAGGTAAATGGGACATTCTTTGCTAACAGTTAGTAACTACCAGTATCGGCTGTATCGCCCGTATCGAAATGCCCTGTATCGGCACTGTATCGACGAAGATACAGGCAATACAGCCGATACGATACAGGCGATACAGCCGATACGATACAGAAGCCGATACAGGTGATACAGAATTGGCTCTCGCTACAATTAAGCTATCAAACTATTAGGAGAATGCATGAAATGACCGCACAATTCAAACAGAAACTAATCGCTCAAGGATGGCGGTTCAAACGTTTTGCAAAAGGCTCACATCAGCTTTGGAGCCATCCAGAACGAGGCATTGTTTCAATCAGCGTCAACGCTGCAAGAGGGCAAATTTCAAAAGCAATCGAAGCAAAATTATTTGGATTTTGAACTATGAAGACAAACGATGATCAGCTTGCACTAATCGAGGCAAAGCCGGAAGAACCAAGCGTTCTGAAACCGGGGCAAAAATTGAAGCGCTGGCGCAACAAAAAGCCTCGCTGTGTGGCGAGGAAAGATTAAACAGTTTGCGCGTTCCCGGACAAGATACTCGGATGTTTTGAGAATTCAATTATGTGGAAATTAGACGATGAAAGTTTCGGAAATCATCAAAACTTTGGCAGCGAAAGGCTTTGGGGATATTGAGCTAATTCAGGGGCAGATTCTAGCGAATATTCATTTAGATAACGATGCCTACTGGCTGACGATCTCTCCTCTTGATGGCTGGCTTCGAGTCGTTCTATCGGAAGCTTGGAGCGGGGCAACAATCAGCGATCGCATGTACCAGGACTTAAACGACGCTCTCTCAACATTGATGTTTGTGGCGGCGGTTGACTTGGCGATCGAGAGCGAAGAGCTTGCAATGATTTCGGAGCGTTGAATGATTTACTTGTTGGAAAGCAAAAGACAGGCGGCATTCAGGGATAGACGGTTTGCTCCAAAATCAAACTCAAAAAACTGTTTTGCGGACTCTTTAGACAGCTCTGAATATCTTTTTCTTGTACGGACTAGCGATACTTCGCTAGGTCTTAGCAACAAAGGAAGCAAACATATGAACAAGGGCAAAGGCACTAGCATCAACATCGCTCAACGCGATCTGGAGCAAATCGACAAACTGTTCCCCGAACTGCCAAACAGAAGCAAAAAGATTCGCCTTGCAGTTGCTATCGCAAAGCACTTCGTTGATCAAAACTCTGATCGGATCAACATTGTTGTTTTGTGATGCAAGTAGCGCTTGCACAATGCACGGAGCAAGAATGCTACATTGCACTTAAGCAAGAAATTTCTGATCTGGGCGCGATGCCACGATCTAAAACAAGGCAGTTGCAGCGCGATACTGTGAGGGGAGTCAGTCCCACATTCAACGAAACTTTCAAGAAATTAACCGCGAAAACTCTATCGCGGACTGACAAAATAGCCAACGCTGTCGCGGCAGCGCCCCCAAGACCTTTAACCACAACAAATAGAAGAACCCGCATCTAATGCTGAATGCTTGGCGGCTATCCATTAGGTGCGGGTCAGGTGAAAAAATGTCTAATTACTCCAATACTAGCCCAAGCTCGACTCAAGGGCAAGGCTCTGACAAATTTCGCATGGGCGAACACGTTGACAAGCTCACTCCAGTCAAAGGCAAGAAAGACAAGTATTACTGCCCGATCTGCGGTGGAAATGATTTGTCGGTCAATCTCAACACCAACGCTTACACCTGCTACAACGGATGCGATCGCGCTGAGGTTCGCGAAGCAATTGCGCCCTGGAAGGACAAGCAGCAGGAGGCTAAGCCAGTTCGCCCCAAGGCAAGCCGCGCATGGACGCATACGGACATTGATGGCGAGCCATCAATCCGCACACGCCGCGTTGATGACGGCGAAGGTGGACGGAAGATCTGGCAAGAGTATTGCGTTAATGGACAGTGGGTTGCTGGCAGCAAACTCGATGAATCAGTCAAGGAGCCACTCAAGAAAGCACTCGCCCTGTATCGCCATCAAGAAATCAAAGCAGCGATCGCAGAAGGCAAGACAGTCTTCTTCGTTGAAGGTGAAGTTTGCGCTGATGCAATGTGGAAACTTGGACTCCCAGCGACAACTTCAATCGGTGGAAGTGCATCGCTCGGCAAGTATGGCGACTATTCCAAACTTCTCGAAGGCGCATCGTTAGTAATCTGCCCAGATCGTGATCAAACAGGCGTTAAGTACGCTGAAGCAGTCGAAGCAATGTATCCGGGTGCTAAATGGCTCTATGCCTTCCCTGAATCGCCTTTGTGGAAAGCGCTGCCGAATAGTGGCGGCTTGGACATTGCGGACTGGATTGAATCAGGTGCAACCGCTGAACAGATTGTTGGTGCGGTTGAAGGTAAGCGCAGTTTAGTTGCGGAAGCCCAGCAAAAAACAAACAATTTAGTTGCCTTGCCAACCGTTCAACCAATGCCGATCAGCCAAATCCGATCTCAAATCATTGAGCTAGTCAAACACAACCTACCTGAATCTGACTTGCAGTTTGAGTTCATGCAGATCGCGAAAAGCGCAGGCATTTCAACCGTTGAAATCAAAAGAGCCTATGATGCTGCAAAGTCTGAGCATGACGACGTACAACAGCTACCCGAAATCGCCATTGATCTTGATGCTTTAATCAAAGCGCGTCAAGCAACGATCGACATCTCAGAGCAACTACCTGAAATATACTCGAAGCCGATTCTACAACTAGCAAAGTGGCAGTCCTTAAGACCAGAATGTTATCTTTTTGCCTTGCTTGCAGGGATTTCTGGTAGTCATAGAAACGGGACAGAAGTTGTTCTGAATCGCTCGATCGGCTTCAGTGTCGCGCCAAACTTGTTTGTTGCCATGTGCGCTGAAGCATCCCAAAGAAAAACGCCAGTCACAAAAGCGACGATCACCTCGCCATTGAAAGAAGTCAAAAATGATTTCAAAGAGCTTCATCAAGCCGAAATGGAGGACTGGCAGCAACGATGCAAAGGTCTTGAGAAAGATCAGGAAAAACCGCCGGAGCCGCAGCGCAAAATCCCATTCTTCACACGCACAACTGGAGAAGCAATTTTACGGCAAGTTTCACGAGTTCCCGATCAACCGATGGTCTGGGTGACCGATGAGCTTTCCTCGATTTTCGCAGGACTCAATCAGTATCGAGGCGGCAGAGGATCTGATTCTCAAGACTTACTGGAGTATTACGATGGGCAGGGTGGACAAATCCTAAGATCCGAAGGATTACGAGACGATGTTGATTGCCTCAATCTGGCGATCTTTGGAGGAATTCAGCCTAGCGTTCTCGAACAACTTCTAGGAGATGGGCGAGATCCGGACGGGAAATGGGCGAGATTTATATTCGTCTTACAACCCACAGTCGCAGCAGTGATGCCGGACGATTCCGGTACGGTTGACCTTCAAGACTTGCTTTTGGATTTATATCGAAAGGCTCAAGCTCTTCCAGAGATGGAGTACACACTAAATCGAGAGGCATTCAAGTATTTTCAGGGAGTTTGCGACCGCTTGGAAGTACTACGCGCCAGCGACCCAAACCAAGCCATGCGCGCTGTATGGGGCAAGTCTCAGGGGCGAATCGGCAAACTAGCCATCAACCTGCACATAATTTATGAAATTGCAGCAGGAAGAGTGATCCCTAGCTCGGTAATTCCAAAACACGTAATCGTGAAGGCAACACAACTAACCTATTTTGCTGCCCAGCAGATCGAAGCGATTTACAAAAGCTCGGACTCCAAGGAATTTGCCCTGTCTAGCAACCTCCTCAAGATTCTTGAGCTTGCAAAATCGAAAAACGACTGGATCTCTGCGCGAGATGTAAACGGTCTCTACGAGCGGAAGAAATTTGGCTGGAAAAAAGAGGACGTTCAAGGCTTCTTCAAGCAACTAGCAGAGATGGGATACGGGGAAATTCAAGGCGAGAAGAAGATTTGTTTTCGCGCTTTTACAGATCATGCTCAACCTCGATCCAAAACTGAGGAGATCATTGAGGACAGTCAGGCTCAAGCCAAAACTGAGGAGATCGTTGAGGACAGTCAGGCTCAGAAGCAAAAATACAAGCAGGGGGATGAAGTGCTTTACTGCGGTCGGAATCTCAAAATGATTGAGCGATTCCTTTTCCGCATGAATGTCGTTGGATACAGCAACGGAATGGCTGTCTGCCGCACACTTGAAGGACAGGAACAATCATTTAACGAAAATGATCTACGACCGTTCCCTAACACGGTGGAGGTAGCGTCGTGAGCAGAGCATACAATGAATTCCTTGAGATTTGTTCTCTAAGAGAGATTCAAGAGCTTCTTAGCGAGTCTGAATCTACGATCGACCGTCGCAGAACACACGGGAGAGACAACCCGCTCGATCCTCTTGCATGGCACAAAGGGATTCACTGGTTTCAACCAAACGAGCGGGGACGCATCACCTACAACAAGAAGATGATCCAAATTTGGCTTGTAGCGGTTAGCCAGTCAGACAGAAATATGCACCTCAACGCGATCTCAGAGTTTCAAAGATCGATGCCTGGTAATCCAAGAAGGAAGGCAAGTTAATTCCAGTAAAAAATTCACCAAAACCACGTTCTCGTTTTTTGAGGATGTGGTTTTTTTTTTCGCCGCCTGACACCCGAAGAATCACTTGTCCTCAAAAATTGAGGACATCAGTGAGGATACAATATCCTCAACTGGAAGCCTCTCACTGTAAGGGCTTCATCGATTTGAGGACATTGAGGATATTGAGGATATAAAAAATAAATAGGCTGTTTTTTTTTATCAAATGAAATCAACGACCCCTACTTGTTTGAAGTAGGGCAACTGGCGTTCTCAATGGCATACCACTTATTGAGAACGCTCTATCTCCCTTCTGATGAAGGTTTTAGGGATTTACTGCCTACCTTGGGGTAGTAGGGGTCGTGGGTTCAAATCCCGCCGCTCCGATTAACGAAAACCGTACAACTTAAGGGTTGTACGGTTTTTTAATGAGAATTTTCTGTCTTCGTAGTGTCAATTAGGCGGGACGATTTAGGGCGATTTGGGAGGTTTGTTGGGGGAGAATTGGGGGGAAAGAGATCCTGTTGTCACCCCAATGGAGATTCCCCCCAATGCCATCCTCAAAAGCGTCAAAAGGCACAGTGACAGTACGTTCCAACGACGATCGCCTCTATCTTCGCTGGTCTTGGTCAGTCGAATTGGGGGGAAATGGAAAACGCTACGAAATTGCGATCGGGCTACCCGATACAAAAGCCAATCGAGCAGCGGCAGAACTGCAAGCCAAGTTAATTGAGCGAGACATTGTAAATCAGCTTTTTGACCCTACTTTGCGGAAGTACCGGGGCGATCGTGCGAATGGCAAATTGACGGTTGTAGATCTGTTTGAAAAGTTCATTGCAGCAAAAACGCCTTATGTCTACAAATCAACGCTGATTAAGTACCGAGGATTGCTCACCCATCTCAGAAAGTTCTTCAAATCCAAAGCAGTGTTGAGTGTCGGAGAGGCAGAAGCGATCACATTCCGAGATTGGTTAACCCAGAGCGAAAACCTAGCCCCTGTGACCGTGAGAGATAAGCTTTACCTTGCATCGGCAGCTTGGGATTGGGGAATTGAAGATGCGAGAATCCCAAGTGATCATAAGAATCCTTGGACTCGATTGTGCGAGAAGCATAAAGTTCCACCGAAACAGAAAAAGAAACCCCTCAGCATTGAAGAAGTTCGGAAAATTGTACAAGGATTTCGCCTTGATCCCGAATATTCTTACTACGGCGATTTTGTGGAGTTCTTCCTAGGGGTTGGATGCCGGACTGGAGAGGCTGTAGCGTTGTGTTGGAAACATTTTAGTGATGACTGCGGGGAAGTTTGGATTGGAGAAAGTGTTACGGTTGATGGCGATCGCAAAGCCACCAAAACCAATGAAGCGCGTTCCTTCCCACTGACACCACGTTTACAAAAGCTAGTCCAGGCACGTCGCCCTGAAAATGCTGATCCTAATGCCTCCGTTTTTCCATCTCGTCGGGGCAGGATCATCAACCCACGTAATTTTGCGAAACGAGCTTGGAAGACCATTCTGAAAAAGTTGGAGATTGATTATCGTCGTCCCTACATCAGTCGGCACACGAATGCGACGATCTCAATTTATGAGTATGAGGAAAATCCCGCAAGTGTTGCACAACGTCTAGGGCATGATCCACGGACTTTATTTCGGAACTACGTGGGTGATTATGGAAAACCGAATGCGCCACCCGATTTTTTGGGTGATGATTAACTTGCCTTGCGTCCACGCTTCTTCGGTTGATTACTGGACGAGTTGCGGGTGAAATGCTCGATCGCTCGATAGTGAGCAACGGGGTTACTCCGATTTCGATACCAATCTTTGAGAAGTTCTGCGTGGTAGACAACTTCGCCACCATCATGCTGCCAGTGAATTCCCTCTACTAGGCTGCTCCCTTCTGCGACTCGCCAACGATCCAAGGTTTTCCAGTGCTTGCAAACGATTTTAGCGGCATCATGTTTATCGATCCACTCAGGAACAATTGTAGGTATTTCTAGTTGGGCAACTTTGGCATTGACTTCTTCTAAAAGTGCTTCGGCTCGCTGAAAGAGTGCGATCGCTTGTTGCAAAAGGATAGTAGGATCTTCTTGATTCATAAGGCAACATTGCTAAAGATGAGCGTAGAAGACACAAAATTTGTGAGTGATTAGTAACCATTTACTTTGATGCTTTTTTCTAGGTGATACTCAGAACCGTTCCAGGCATAGAGCATTTGTCGAATCTGGTTTCCCTCCAATTGATTCACAATGAGCGATCGAACTGATTGAGTCCCAGTCTGAGCAATGAGTGGGATCGACTTGGGTAAGTTTGGGGACAAATAGGTACTCCAAGCCAAAGAGTGGGGACGATTAGCCTGGAAAGCAACGATGAGGCAACCCAACTCGCCACATAACTCAGAGGCTTGAGAGAAGTTGAGAAAAAAAAGCTCCTCTTTGCCATGTAAATAAGCAATTTGAACTGGGACTGTTTTCTGTTGCTCTAAAGAGAGCGAAGTAGATTGTTGAATAAAGCTGTACAACGTTTCTTGTGGGATGCCCTCAGCATCCTTCCATTCCAAAGGTGTTCCTACCAAGACAAGATTCTGTCTAGTGCAACCAGATAAGTTGAATCCTGCAACCAAAAGAGCAATGACAATCCCAACTTTGAGCAGCAATATAAATCGCAGCAATGATTTAGATGGAGATGGAAAAGATAGTCGAATTCGATTCATGAGTGTAAGTGGAGTTTTCAGCAGTTTCGATTCGCTTGATAGTGCTGTCTTGCTTTGATTCCGTAGTCAGATAAAGATAAAGCTCCAAATACATCCGAGCTTTGACTATCGATCGCAGCAGCATCACCGCCAAAGTGTTTTTGGGCAACACGTTCGATTAAGCGATCGCTCGTGAAGCGTTGCCCTGTTCGTGGGTCAACTTCCTCAGCACTGGCATTGATTTTTTGGACAATGGAATTCTGAAAAGCTTGATCTTGATCCGCAGGTGGGAAGAATTGCATCAAGTCGCGCTCACTGGGTAAGTCACCGTTTTGAACACGTTTCAGGAATTCAGTTCCACCCGGTTTGGCTTGAATCAGTGCGGTCGCAAACTCGTTGTATGGCATGAACTGATATTTGCCTAATGCTCGACCGCAGTTCTTTTCGTCATCCGCACAGGTGTACACTCCAACTGCCATGTAGTCTTGCTGACTTTCAAGTGCAGCTAACGCTTGAGCAAATCGATCTAAATAGATGCTTTGTACGGTTTGACCTGAGCAACGGCTAGGAATTCGTCGCGAGGAGTCGGTAGACTCAGGGGATGCTTGCTCTGCGGAACGGACAGCTTGACTGGAAGTGGCTCGTCCGGTTAAGCTTGCTTGCCAATCCGATGCACCAATGAACATGAGGGAGTTCGTGGAATACCGGAAGAAGGGAACAGGTCCCAGAATGTAGGGTGATGAACCACAGACGCTACTGAATCGAAAATACAAGGTGGTATCGACTTGATCGGTTTGCTCACTGGGTTCCATCACGACAACTTTGAACAGTGAGCCAAAGGGATGTCGCCCCGTGGGTTCTTTGCCTGCATTGATGCCTGCTAAACAGCCTTCTCCACCGTCCACGGTTTGATACTTGCCGGAAATCCATTGCAGTCCTTCTGAACGATTCCGCCGATTCCGTCCCGTATTTTCTAAATCATCCAGTTCGATGTAGGCGCAATTGCCAGTACAAGCAACACTGAACCCTTGTTGGTAGGAACCGGAAATCGTGCGATTCCGCTTTGCTTCTTTTGCGCCATAAATTATGTCAATTCGAGCAATTGTGCCGCCTACTAAATTGAGCGGTTGAGGAAAAGCATTGAGAGGAAGTTGGCTCAACCCAGGAACCTGACTGACGATCGCAGTCTGCCAATTTTGGAAATTCTTGAGGGGAACCGCATCGAGATTAGGAATGGCAGAAAGTTGATAGGGAGTGAGATTGATGGACTTGAGTGGGCGAGATGCGATCACAGGATCACTGGCTAACAGTTGTGCGATCGTTTGCCCTGGCTTATTGCCCACCAACTCACGGATGGGCGGAACTTCGCTAATTTTGCGCTCAGCTAGATTAGGGACAATCGCAGCAAGATGCCCAAGGGTTTGTTGAGTGGCTAATTCAAACTGACTCAACGCAGTATCTTGGGTTGTGATGCCGCTGCGTTCTGTAATGAGGTTCAGTGTTAACTCCTCGGCATGGAGGGCGTGCGCTAAGTCACCCAATCTCAAGACTTCATCGATCTGTTGTCCTGCCGTCCAATGAACCGAACGATCCGAAAGCATCACCTGTCCACTGGTCTGAATTGGTGGCAGCATCGACAAACTGATCACGCTCCAATCCGGCAGGAGCAACGACTGTCCGGTTTGAGTAGTTTCGATTTGCGTGGGTAGGGAAGTCTCTGTTGGTTGCCCAGGATTGATCGTGCTGACGATCCAAAGACTGCAAGCTAGACAAACTAGAATTACCTGAACCCAGAGCAAGGGGCGGCGCAAGATCCTTCGAGGTCGCAACATAGCCAGTCGTCTCAAAACACTGCCTTTTGTTGTAAGAAGAGACTGCGACCGCCTGCCTCTGGAAAATGGCACTTTGTTAAGCTGCAATAGGCTGTGACTCTACTATTTGGCAGAGGTTTGACCCCCAATGTGGAGAGGACAATCAGCAGTCATTCTGATTCACTCGATCATTGTTCTTTCTTTCACGACAATGATGCCTTCCTTGATGAACGATCTGATTCAACTATTGCGATCGCAAGTTCAGATTGTGGCAATCCAAGCGCCAGCGACAGAACGACATATTCTGCTGGAGCAGTCCTTACAATCTGCCAAAAATGGACTTTGCTTCTGGAGTCGCGGTACTCAACATCTGCAAAAGGTTGAATTGCTGAACGGGCGCCTTCAGTTTTCGACTGAATACTACGATGCAATTCCTAATATTTTGTGGTTTATCTTATCTCACTACGAGAAGGGTGTGTTTGTTATCGAAGGTTTGCTCACGCTTAATCAAGCAGGCGAACTAGATCCAGCAATCATTGCGAAATTGATTGACACATTTTATGAATTACGATTTCATCCTAATCTAGAGCTACTTCTGATTGACGATGTGATTCATCTGCCAATATCGTTGATTCCACTCATTCCGACTCTGCGTTACCCGCTCCCCAATCCTCAAGTCGTCAATGATCTCATCCAATCGGTTTACTCTACCCTGAATGACCCAGAAGTCTTGCACCGCATCAGTCGGGCTTGTCTAGGGTTGCCGCTAGGGGAATTGAAAATTGTTTTAGAGCGACACAAAGGAACTTGCTGTACCGTCGAGGATTGGGCGCGATCGCTCCTGACTTACAAAGTCTCGAAGCTCCAACAGCGCGGCTTAGAATTCATGGCACAGCCCGATGTACAACCGATGGGACTGGACTTACTAGAAGCAATTTTGGATCGAGACTGTGCTTTGCTATCACCGGATGCCAGGAAGTACGGGCTGTCATTGCCGAAAGGGATTCTGCTGTGGGGACCACCCGGAACCGGAAAAAGCCTGTCTGCTAAATATGCTGCTCATAAAATGGGTGTGCCTCTGTTAGCAGCGAACTGGGGAAGTTTGAGGTCGCCAAAGCCAGGTCAATCTGAACGCAATCTGGATTTTTTACTAGAACAGTGCTGCGTTAACGCTCCAGTCGTTCTCTTCTTTGATGACTTTGACAAAGGCTTTGCAGGGTGGAATTCGGACACAGATGGGGGCATTGAGGGGCGATTAGCAAACAAATTACTGACTTGGATGCAAGAGCGAATTGAGCCTGTCTATGTGGTTGCGACCTGCAATCGTTTAGAGAAGCTGCCACCGGAATTGATTCGCCGCTTTGATACGATCGTGTTTGTCGATTTACCTCATGCAGGCGCGAGGAAAGATATTTTCGAGGTGCATCTAGCCAAGTACTTTCCAACTTTGCCCAAGTTCACCGAGTCCGAGTGGCGAAAGTTGCTCAAGATGACTCATCTTTGTACGCCTGCTGAGATTGCGTTGATAGTGCGGAAGACGGCGCAGGAGGTGTTTTATCAAGGTAGACCGGGACGGTGTGCGATCGCAGATTTGTTAGAACAGCGTTCTCTAATCGTTCCTGCCATGATTCGGGAAGAGGAAGCAATTTTGGCAATTCGGAACCGAGCGTCTTTTGCGCGTCCGGCGGCTTCTTACGATCGCAGCCAATGGACATTACCAGAGCAAAAACTTTTCCAAGTACATGAGAAAATATCAACCGATCAATGAAGAATTTATAAAGTGTGCGTTGCTGATTTGAGCTGGACGAGGTGACGAGGATTACTAAGGATACTCCATCTGCATTGAATGAACATGGACGAACAACAATCCGTCAAACGGTCAGATTTTTTCATGGGTACAAGTTTCTATCTCAATGGAAACGCTCGATTCGTCTCACAGAATATTCGAGATTTGGGAAGCAAGTTTCAAATTAAGATGGTGGAACAGAGCAATTCGCCAATTGCCTGTCGTGAAGGCTTTGCCTTTGAATTTCTCGATGCAATGGATCAGCAATTTCATTTAGGTGGAAAAGTCCAGGTTGACGTTTTAGGCATCAATGGAAAAAATTCCCCTGACATTCAAATTCGAGATCGTTTTTCCGGCAACGTTATTCGAGAACAGCAACATAAGCGCAGCGCAGGATTAGCAGACAATGCGGCGAAAAGTGGCGCATACGGAAATCAGGAAATCAGAACTCCTAAACAGCAAGCTCAATCCCCGAAAAATTCAAACGTTCAAGAATCGAATGTTTCCGCTCAACAAGTTTCGGAAGGTGCAAAACGTCCGCTCAAAGCAATTCGACAGTATCAAATTAAGAGCGCAATTGTAGAAGTCAGCCATGCAGCGGCAACGGGCGCAGTCGCTGGAGGTACAGTAGCAATTCTACTATCAGGGCTGACGCACTTTCTAGCTGTAGAGCGAGGAGAAATAGAACTCGATCAAGCGATTGTTGCTACATTTCTAAGTGGTCTGGAAGGAGCTTTAACCGGGGGCGTTAGTAGTGCTGCATTTGCTGCGATCCCAGCCTTTCTCCCAGTGTTGGTTCCCGTTCTGCACATTGTCTCTGCATCGTTAGTCGCTTTGGGTGCATATCAACTCGTGACACAGATTGGGCAAATTCTGGATCACCATTCATTGACGCAATGCAATGCAGTTCTTCGGACTATTCATCATCAAGAGTCCAAGTTTTTTGAAGCTCGCGCTCAACGAGTTGTCAACTATCTTTTGAGCTAATTGATTCAAACCACTTTATATCCCCCTCTACTATGCACATTAAACAAGCACGTCAACTTCTGCGTGATATTGAGGCGTTACTCTATCAAGGGTCTTACTTGGATTTGTTCTTCCGACAAATTTCTAATGAAATTCGAGTGGCAGATGTTGATGGATCCTTTCACGAAGCTTGTGTAAAATTGGATGCGCTTGGTGCGCTTGATGCAGAGCTAGACCAGTTCCTCAATGATTTTATTCGAGAGCAGATGAAACGATTTTATGAACAGCTCTACACGACTCGAAAGTGGCATCTGCTACATGGTCATGTTTATCGCTATTCAGACGTTCTAGCATTTGTGCAAGAAAGCCAAACCTTGATCAATCTGCTCAAAGCTAAAGTTGAGCGGATTCACGAGGCTGCTTGTGAAACTTCCAACGAATTAGAGGAATACATTCTTAACCAATCTAAAACTCCTCGCGTAACTGGTGTTTTAGTGGTCGAGGGTGAGAAGCTGGTTCCTCTATGGATTTCCTAGTAATCACGATTACTTTTTAAAGGAAGCTATCTTTGTGAGATCGTCACCTCTTGGCTTCTTTTTTAAGTCCTTTGAGATAATAGCTGCGATACCTCTTGCCTTCTCGGAATCGCAAATAGGGATAAGGACCGCATCCATTGATTTGCTTCCAAGCAATATGGGCTGATTTGCCATTCTGATTGCGATCTCTAGTGGTGTTCATTGTAGTGGCTAGGATTTCTTGGTCTTGTATGATCGCTTCTTTCAATGCTGATAAGGCTGCGATCAATTCGCCAAGTTCCAAAGGCGAAAGTTGGCAGGCAAGTTGAAGCAATTCTTCAACGGTAATAGAATGCTGGAAACAAGGACACTTCCGGGACATAATTCAGCAAAATTTAGGGTGCAACGATTCACTGCAATGCCTAGTCAGTAAGCAAAGTTATGCACCCTAAACTTGAAGGCTGAAGTCAGGCGAACTTAATTTAGGGTGCAAGATTGGGCGTTGCTGAATCAGCGTATGAATTCCGAACCGCCCTAACCCTCTCCCTAAGGAGAGGGAACAAGAGGTTTCTAGCTCCCTTCTCCCTGAAGAGAAGGGCTGGGGATGAGGGCAAATCATACTTACATTCAGCAACGCCTAAGATTGTTGCAATAGCATGTCTGATCCAGGTTTCGCTGCACCCTAAAACTCATCGGACACCAACTGTGGATCGCTTTGATTGAACGGTAGCTTTTCGTCAGGCACGAAGCCCCTGCCAAATTGGAGGTTCAGTTCAACGGAACGAAATGGCGATGCGACCTTATTTTTGACGGCTTTCACCTTGACAACGATGCCATATTCGTCTGTCCCTCGTTTCAGTGTTTGAATCCGTCGCACCTCCAGACGCAGAGAAGCATAAAAGCGTAGTGCCCGACCGCCTGTAGTCGTTTCCGGTGAACCATAGACGACACCTTGCAGGTAGCGAAGTTGATTAGTAAAGATGACGATGCATTGGGATTGGGTGGCATTGAACCGTGCCACGATACGGCGCAAAGCTTTGCTCATCAGTCGAGAGTGAATGCCGACAAGGTAATCACCAATTTCGGCATCGCGCTCTGCTTCGGGAATCAAGGCAGCGACGGAATCAATCACAATGACAGAGATCGCTTTCGACTCAATTAAGGTTTCAACGAGTGCCAGTGCCATTTCAGCAGAATCCGGTTGTGAGATAAGTAAGTTATCTGTGTCAACTCCCAATTGACGGGCATACTCTGGATCAAGCGCGTGTTCTGCGTCAATGAATGCGGCAGTTCCGCCATACTGTTGCGCTTGCAGGATAGCATGGAGGGCAAGTGTAGTTTTGCCTGAGCCTTCAGGACCGAAAATTTCAATGATGCGACCTTGAGGCAATCCTCCACCCAAGATATTGTCGAGCTTCGGAATCCCCAAGTCTAACGTCTTGATGTCCAATCGTCGAGTGTCGCCAAGGCGCATGAGTGTGCCATAGCCATATTGTCGATCGATGTTCTGAATCAGCTTTTGAACGGATGAATCGGTTGTGGAATGCGTCATAACTGCTGGAAGGTGAGTGATCAGCCCTGTCTGAGCGGTAGCTTGCCTTCCAGCAAATAACTTACCTGATTGCCGGAATTTGGATGGTAAATGTGGTTCCTTCAGAAAGGATAGATTGCACCTCGATTCTGCCTTGGTGTGCGGTAACGATCTGCTGACATAGATAAAGTCCTAACCCATTTCCCGATTGAGAACTCTGACCGGGTGTAAATCGCCTGAATAACTGTTCCTGCTGTGTTTCAGAGATGCCAGTACCTGTATCGATTACTTCAATGACTGCCCAGTCAGCCTGATCGATCAAGACTCTTCGGAGCCGAATTTCCACAAAGCCTACGTCTGTGAATCGAATTGCATTACTGACTAGATTCGTGAGCAAGCGATGTAGCTCTAAGCGATCGCCCCTTGCTTCAACGAATCCAGCATTGACTAATCGCAGTTCGATCCCTTTCTGAGTCGCAAGCGATCGCAGTTCTGCTAACACCTCTCGGCTCAGTTCCACCAGGTCTACTGGGAAAAATGCAAGTGCTTTGTCCTGGGTGTCGTATTGATAAGTTTCTAGAGCAGTCTCGACAATGTTGAGCATTGCTTGGTTATTGCTAATCAACTGCGCTAACGGCGGTTGCAAGTCCAGCAATGTGTTGCCAAAATCTCCAACTTGAATTTGTTCCAGCATTTGATTGGCAGCTACAATCGGTGTCCTCAGATCATGCGTGAGTCCCACCATCATTGAGGCTTGTTCTTGCGAGGTTTGGATTTGGTCATTCCAGATTTGCTTGAGAGCAAGCAAACTCTCAACTCGCGCCACTAATTCATCAAGCGAGTTTGATTTTTCAACAATGTCGATCGCGCCTGCTTCAAATACCTCCATCAACGAGTAGTCGTAAGCCGTGATCAGAACGATTGGAATGAAGGGCAAAGCTGTGTTCTGGTGAATTTGTCGCGTGACCTCGTAGCCATCCATTCCAGGCATGACGACATCGAGCAAAATTAGGTCGGGTGGTGCATTTGTGATAAAGGTGAGGGCTTCTTGTCCAGTCTGTGCAATTGCAACTTGGTAGCCTTGCTGTTGCAATGCTTCTTGGAGCAATTGCAGACTGCTGGGAGTATCATCAACGAGAAGAATAGTTGGAACGGGAACAACTGAGGAAGCGGATCTTGAGTGCATAGATTCACACATTATCTCGATCAGAATGACAAATCAGACTGCACCCTAAAACTGCACCCTAACCCTGAATCGTGCTAATTTTGAGACTTTAGCTAACGTCTCAATCCAGAGAAATCGAGACATTGGCTTAGATCACCCATGTAAGAAAAAGAGATAGATTTCAGGAATATTACTTAGTTCAGGTAGTGTAACGAAATTGGCTGAATTTGTGAAGTCAAGACCGAGTCATAAATTCGCTCAATAAGGTATAAAAACAGCCAATTTTGAGGAACCATGAGTCTCTAATTCTGCACAAGCAAGTGGTCACTTTTTAATGCGTCTATTCTGGTATTGATCAGAGTGAATTCTAAACTTGGAGCAGAAATTATAGAACTGGTGAACTTCCAGGTTAGCCTTGCTGATAGGCTTGCAATCCTAACAAGATGAGATGAATGACCATCTGATCTGGGTTTCGTTGGCTATTGGTTGCAAGGGAACGGATTTGATCCAGTGGAACCGCCGGATTGAACAAGATGAGATTGCGCTTTAGTTCCTCAGCCAGGCTGTGTTGGCTTGCTAGAGCTTGCGATCGTAGTTCTTGACCCAACTCAGAGGTCAACACAACTTGCAAAATTTCTGACACGAGCGGAGAGCGTTTCTTGTTGCTTTCCGTAGTGCATTGCTCATCGATCGCGGCAAGCAATTCAGCAGTCATGTAAAAAGTCGGACGGCAGGCTTGGTCAGGGTCAGGAGGATCAGTTGAAGCGGATTTGGATTTTGCTTGGGGCATAAGACAACCATCGCGAAGGGGTGGTCGGTTTTCATCCTATCGGGATCATTTCATCTGACGCAGTAGCGGTACTCCAGTTTCACGAAAAGACCATATTTGAGGAAACTATCTAAATCGTTTCCTTACTGAAGCTAAATTGAGATCGGTTCAGGGAGCGAGGGCAATTTCTGATCAAGATGTGCCAATTTGAAATTTGGAACAAGACGGAGCCAGAAATCAAGACCTATTTTATAGAGTCCTACTTAATCAGATTTTTACAAAGTCTGTTGCAAGCTTCACATTAGCTTCAATCCGTTTTGTAATCTCTCGTAACGCAATCAGGGTTTCGGTCTGCCATACAGAGGGTTCATTGCTACGAAGAAATAGACCACTCAAGCGATTGGGACGGGATAATTCGAGTCTCACCTTCTGGCTTGAACCTCGAACGATTCAAACTTTGCGACTCAGCAATAATGGCGAGAGAAGCAGGGTTGGAATGCGTGAAGCTGCGTTGCAAACCAAATGATGACAGGGTGATCAACATGAAGATGCGTGTTGCGATGATTGAGGATCACAGTCTACTTTGTACGGGGATTAAAAATGCGTTAGCCCAACAATCTGACATTCAGATTGTTGGAGAGGCGGCGACAGCGACGGATGGATTGATTTTGTTGCAGGAAACTCAGCCCGATGTCGCGATCGTCGATGTCGGACTGCCCGATTTTACGGGCATCGAACTGATTCAACGGTTCCGATCCTCTAAGCATAATCGGGCGGAGACAAAGTTTCTGATTTTGACAGGCTACATTGATGAGTCAATGGTGTTCAAAGCACTCGCGGCAGGCGTTGACTCTTACTGCATCAAGACGATTAAGAACAGGCTACTTCTCGAAGCACTGAAAATAACTTATGCAGGTGAGCCGTGGTTAGACCCTGCGATCGCACGAATTGTCTTGAAGCACACGCAGCAAGCGAACCTCAATGCAATGCTCGAAGATTCTCCCTTAACGACGCAGGAAGTCGAGGTATTGGGATTGATTGTGCAGGGTCATACGAATAACTCGATCGCAGAAAAGCTCTTTCTCAGTTTGGGAACGGTCAAACATCATGTCCGCAGTATTTTGGGCAAGCTTCGAGCAAATGATCGAACTGAGGCAGCCGCGATCGCAATGAAAGCCAGAATCATCGAATAATTTGTTCCGTTAACTGGAATCTAGAAAACGCTCTTTCAAATCCATGAGCAGGGTGTGCAATTCAGCGTGATCCAACTCGAACTCATTCAATGGATCAAGATTGAGTTGATGGAGTAGATGCGCGATCGCACAGCGTAAATGCTCCTGCTTGATCTGGGTTGAGCTATCAAACATCAAAACCCATTGCCGGAGATCAAGAATATTGGGATGAGCCTGCGCCCAAGTCATGGCTTCTGCAATCAAAATAGAATCGCCAGAGTTTAGAAACTGCTGCATCCTGTTAATCTGCCTAGCTCGAGCAAGTTCATTTTTTTGCTGTTCCTGTTGCTGTTTGATGAGTTCAGCTGCTTGCTGTCGTGCTACTTGCTCCGCTTGTAAGCGCAGCCGCGTTGCTTGAAGTAAAGCATGGATTTGAGTGGGGTCGATCGTAGTAGATTCAGAAGCATTACGACCTGAATCCTCTGAATTGAACTCCTCTAAATTGCTAGAACTATTGCCCTGAGTAGCATTACTGCCATCCATGGGAAATAAGCTTGTCGGACAGTGCCCGTTAGATGCTCCTCCATTGCAATCTAACGGGCAGTTCGATTTGAAGCTAGAGGGGGTCTGGGGGAGGTCGGTGAGATGAGCCGGATGCCATAAATCTCGATGACGATACAGAGTACTGCCACCAATGCCGAATTGAAGCAATTGCTGAAATCGAGCAGTTGCTCCAGTTGCTAAAATATCTTGTTCTATTAAATCTGTGATCGCATCTCGAATCCGAACTCTGGCATTTTCCAATTGTTGCTGATTCCAAGTCGATGGGGTTTCTACATTGGTTTTCTTTGCTCGTTCGCCATAGTGAAAATAGCGACTGTTTTCGATACACCTTGCCCATTCTGCTGCACGATGTTTGATCTCATGCTGATGACGGCACCATTCTGAGTAACCAGGGAGTGCTCTCGCCACTGCCACAATTTCATCAATCAAAGCTTGTCCTTCTAGTGGTTTGCCGCCGAAGAGAACATGGTGGAAGATGTAAGTCCGCATCGCAATTCGACCGAGCAGACGGTTAGTTTGCCCGTAGTCTGTCCAGCCTGCTTCGATTTCAGCATTTAAGTCGCTCAGGAATTTATCTGCCTTGCCAGAAAACTGGAAAGGTGGTCGCTTCAATTGTTTGAGAATTCGCCTGAGAACATCAGTATCCAAGTCGTTTCGAGCTTGAGCGAATTTCCATTGCTCGACGAAGCGATCATGGCTACTCCAAATCGGTTGAAAGTCCTGATTCACGAGATATGAACCGATTTGCAATGGTAAGCGGTGAGCATTGAATAAGCTCGGCTCAGTGCTGTAGGGTTTGGGATTGGGGAAGAGTTCGAGCTGTCCAGGATGCAGTTTGAAGCCAGCGTTTTCGAGCAGGGTGGTGAGCGAGATCGCAATCTTCCAAGAATCCTGGATTTGCTGAAACGGAAAGTACAGATGTAAGCCCCCGCTGTAGCTCGATATGCAACCGATATAGCGAACGATTCCTAACGGTTCCACAGCTGCCACAATCGAAGGAATAGCGAATGGGTCTTGATTGGGATGGTAGGGGCTATTGATGTCGATATCGAGCAGAAAGTACTGAGTTTGGGAGCCGAAGCGAACGCCGTAGAGGGAAGAACCTTGTTGAATGATGCGATCGCTTAGTGGGTAGCGCGTTTCCGTTTGCCATTCGACTTTGGCGTTGGCTACTGTATGTGCTGCCCAGATGAAGTCATAGCGATGCGGGAAGAGACTGAGAAACTCGTTGTCCTCTTCCACAAATTGAAACGATCGCTGTGACGTTGCGTGAACGATAGACTACCTCGACTGCATCGAATTCCGTCATAGCCTAGCAGTGGTCACAAATTGGACTTTGAACCAGGGTGCGATCAATCTGATCAGAAGAATCAGACGTGTGACCATTTTTTGCGACGCTGATAGGGGAAGAGATGCAGGAATTTTTTTGTAACTTTAAGACAGAGTGGGAGGTATTTCTGGAATAGGTGAGGGGTATTTCTGGAATAAGTGAGGGGTATTTTTTAACATTCCTCTAACGACGATCGCTTTGCACTGCAATGGATTTACTGGCAGATAAGATTGTGACACTGAAGCAGGATGAGGGGTATTTCCGTGAAGCTGAAAGCGCGATTTTAGGGTGCAGAAAACCTTGAAATGCTCTGATTTCTGTCTTTTCTTGCACCCTAAAAATGAGCTATTGCTTGGGTTGAGATGAATTCGATCTCATGACGGGCACGAGAACTTGTACCAGCAGCGCGATCGCTCCAATCATGCCAGCCAGCGATGTGATCACGATCGCGATCGCCAAGATGATTTCGGTTGGGCTAGTTCCGTATTGCATCCAGGCAGAGGGAGGCTCGATAGAGTTGGGATTGGTTACGATAACCCGAACAGGTTGAACTTCAAATTTGGAAGAGACAGAATTTAGGGGTTCCATTAATTTCAGTTGAACTCAATGAATCCAGCTTATGAATGTATCTTTCTGATGTCGCCTCACAATCGTTAGCAATCTGTTAGCATTGTGCCAGTGTCACATTGAATACCTTTTCGATTCCTCAAGCTCTGATGTCTTTGGATTCCTCACAATCTTCTCCTTTCGAGCAAGCCGACCGCGATTTTGACCTGGGTAGGCTTCGCGCTGATTTGGAAGTGAGCGGACAGATTGATCCTCAAGTTTGGCGCTATTTGAAGGGCATACTTTGTGGTTTAGATAAGGAGGAAATTGCAAAGCAATGCTTTGTTGGGAAAGGCACAGTTAATACTGCTTTGTCGAGAGGCGTTAGCTCTCAAATTCTTAGAATTTTGCCGGGTGAGGATAAAGTCGATTGGAAATGTTTACGCCAATTATTGATTGAGGCAGGCTACGGACGAGGTGAGAATCATCGCATCAATTGGCAGCAGATTTGCCGAGCAATGCTCGATCGTCAGAAGAAACTCAGCACAAATGAAGTCATTGCTTCTGAGGCAATGCAGTTTGATCTCTTGGATGACGAGGTTTTTGTTTCATTAGCGTTGATTGAACGGAAGGAGCCAGACCGTGTGAGCCAAGAAGTTCGTCCTGAACGTCCAACTGATCGATATGAGGAGAAGCCACCGATCGAGTATGAGGTGTTTCGGGAGCAGGTCTTGCGGCAGGGTAAGAGCGATCGTATTGCCATTGTGGGTGAACCTGGAGCAGGAAAGACAACCCTTCTACAGCACATCGCGTTCTGGATTCTGGATCAGAAGCTGGGGCTACCGATTTGGATTTCACTGGGCGACTTGATTAAAAATGGTGAGTTGCAGCGATTGAAAGATTACCTGACGCAGGTGTGGTTAGAAGATGCCATCTCAGATGTGACTGAAGAAATCAGATCTGATTTTTTGAAACAACTCGGTCAACAGCGAATATGGTTTTTACTAGATGGGGCTGATGAAATTGTTGCATCGTCGGGAATTACGCTGCGTGAGGTCAACAATCAGCTTCGGAGTTGGCTTGCTCAGTCACACATTGTTCTAACCTGTCGAGTCAATGTTTGGGATGCAGATATCAATGCATTGAGGGATTTCCAAACTTATCGTACAAAAGAATTTCATTATCCGACTCAGGTAGAACAGTTCATCAGAAGTGGATTTCGCAAGAGCGATGAATTAAGTGGTGAGCGTCTCAGAACTGCGCTTGCTCTTCCTGAGCAGGCTCGACTTCAGCAACTCGCTTGTAACCCACTACGATTAATGATGCTTTGTACAACGTGGCATGAGCATGAGAGCTTGCCTGCGACAAAAGCTGAACTGTACAAGCGATTTGTCAGTGAGTTTTACAAATGGAATCGAACTAAGTGGAAGAAGAAAGACTTGAACTATGGTTTTTTCCCAAATACGGTAGCTCAACAAGAGAAACTCAATCAAGCCCTCGGTCGGTTGGCGTGTCGTGCTTTAGATAAGGAAGCATCGCCATTTCGCTTATCTTATGAGTTGGTATTTTCTGAACTGGGTGATCCTGATGAGGATGGCTCCGATTTCTGGTTGGCTCTCAATCTTGGCTGGCTGCAAATTGCTAGAGATTCTGATGAATTTTCGGAAAAAGTCTATACGTTTTTTCATCCAACCTTTCAGGAGTATTTTGCAGCATTAGCAATCTGTGACGAACAATTCTTTCTGAAGCATAGTGTTGATAATCCTAGCCTTTCAGAAAGTTGTTACCGAGTTTTTGAACCAAAATTCAAAGAGGTCTTATTGTTATGGCTAGGACGCGATGACAAAACATTAGAAGATAGGAAGAATAGATTAATTAGAGAATTAATAGAATTTAAGGATGGATGTCTTGGATGTTATGAGATTCAAGCTATTTTTATAGCTGCTGCATGTACGGCGGAGTTTAAAGATTGCAAGCTCTCAGATTTGATTGTTTTGGAGGCGAGCAAGTTATACTTTGGTTTCTTTGATCAGTCAGGAGGTAAGTGGCAGAACTTTCTAGATCCGATTCCATTGATGGCAGAATTGGCATTATTGGAAACAGATACGGAAAAACTTGTAGAGACTATAATTTCAGCCTTTATTCCTGATTCGATTAATAATACACATCCTAATGCAGATGTTGCTCTTAAAGCGGCTAAAATTTTAGGCTTATTAGGTGAAAATAACTCAAAAGCTATCGATGTACTGATTCAAATCATTCAGTGCAAAGATTTTTATCAATACGTGCCAGTTCAGAACTTCTTCTTTGCGCGCTCTGAAGCTTCTAAAAGTCTAATTAAGATTGCACATAAAAGTGAACCAGCCATTAATAGACTAAAAAACATACTACATACAGCAGTAATCAAAGAAGAGCAAGATTTGATTGTTAAAACCTTGGGCAGAATTTCACCTGGCGATCCATTACCAAGAGAATTCCTTAAACGAAGGATGAATTCATCAAATAATGCTGATGATCGTCTTCAAGCAGCATGGTCTATGCTGAGTTTTGATAGTGGAGATGTTACAGCTAGAGATACACTGTTTGAGCTATCAAGTAGTTCAGACAACTATATTTCTTATCAAGCAAAAAAGCTTTTGGAACAGGGTTCTACCATAACTTATAACTACGACGCTCATGAGTATAGCCAGGAAGAAATAACTGAATCAGAGAAATTTTGGATGAACAGCAAATCAAATACAGATTTGCTGGGTAGTAACTCTCCTAATCTGGCTCGAAGTTGGGCTATTCAAGAGATACTAGAATACGCTAAGTCAGACTATCCAAGAGTAGTTGAAGAATTGACCAAACAACTTTTCACTTGTACAGACACCCTGACCTTACAAATAATAATTGAAATTTTAGGAAGGATCTCTGTTGGTGATGAAAAAGTTGTTGAGATACTTATTGATTTCGTACAGAACTCTAATAATCTGCTGGCAGTAACTGTTAGAGTTTTTGATCAAATTATAAATAGCCCTAATCAGCGGCGGCTTTGCTATCTGACAGTTTTGGGGTTGAAGAGCTATCTACAAAATCAACAGTTCACAAGCACTATGCGTTATATCCAGATTTATCAGATTGTTTGGCTATGCGCTCAAAGAATAAGGTATTCAGATTTTTATCAAGCATGGCATGAGTCTCTTGATACTACTAATGCCGAGCTACCCGAAAACGATCACGATTGCACTACATAGACCATGGACATTATCAAAATAACTCAAGCTGACTTCAACGAATGGCTAGATCTGGCAATGCAACTCTGGTCAGATAATTCAATTGAAGAAATGCACGCCAGTTTGACTACAATTCTTCAGTCCCCTCGTGAAGCTGCATTTTTGGCGAGAGCGGAGGATGGAAGCGCGATCGCATTCATGAATCTTTCGCTACGTCATGATTACGTTCCAGGCGCAACCCAAAGTCCAGTTGCCTACATCGAGGGAATCTACGTCAAAGAAAATTACCGTAAGCAAGGTCTTGGAAAAGCTCTGATTCAATATGCTGAACAGTGGGCGGTTGAACAAGGGTGTACTCAATTGGCTTCAGATGCGCTGCTCGAAAACACAGAGAGCTATGAATTTCATACGCATATTGGATTTGAAGAAGTTGAACGAGTTGTCTGTTTTATTAAGCCTGTGGTTGCGTCTCATTAAGCAGTTTACTTTGATCAATCGATTGAATTTGCCGTTTACCACTTTCTACCATCTTGACCCAACTGACGCTGCGATCGAGTTGCTCTGCTAGCTCAGCCTGACTCCACCCTTTTGCAATTCTGAATTGCTTCAACTGATGCCCAGACTGGATTATTTGGGAAGTTGACAGCTTAGCTGAGTCAGCAGCTTTCCTTGATTTAGACCTAGATATTCGATCGACTTTTGGAGCGGGGTCAAGTTTGTGCATAATGTTGCCAGGGGGATTAATCCAGAGCCGCCCCGTCAGTAAAGGCTCAAAGCTGCCGCGAACTCGTCGCTTGGTGTGCGTTAACTGTTTGTCCTTCGGTGCGTTTGCATCGTCTGTCCAAAATGCGATCGCATCGTCTGGATCATCTGGAATCTGTTCTAATTCTTTTATCGTTGGTGTCTCAACCCAATACTGCATTGGGTAAGTCTTCGCATCAGGGGTAATCTGCCAACCTTTGGAGAGGAGCGATCGTAAAACACAAATCCACTTCCGCACAATGGTTTTTCGTTCTTGCGAATCTGTTCGAGCCGCTTGCAGGGCTGCTTCTCCAAAAGCAACCTTCATCAAGGTTTCGACCGTGATTGGGCTAGACCGATTCACTCTCGTTTTGAAGAGTAACCAGGTGATCAATCGAGCGGCTCCCTCCTGGTGATGCCACATCCCCATCAAGTCATGCAAGATCTGTTTCGACAAAATGCCGCATTCGTAGTAACCTAACTCATTACATCGTCGCTCTTCATTCAAGAAGTACTCTGCCCAATGCCCACATCGGACTTTCAGTGTAAATCCCATCAATTTTTTGCTGCCAATCGGCTTGCCTTGAGCATCCGTGAAGCAGTTTTGATAGTGCAGGATCGGTTCAGCAATCTCCCAAAGCCAAGTTCGACTGACTGAGAACATCGGCACTTTACCCTGAGAGGGATAGGAGATGTAAACCAACAGTCGGCAAGGTTGCTTTGCCCACTCCAACATTTGCTCTAACTTCTGTTGCTTGTTCAGCTTTTTATTGCGATTCAGCCCCAAGTAGTGTTCGAGTTGCACATCACTGAGGACGAAGGATTGCTCCCACGGGCGTTCGAGTTGAGTGGCGTGCGCTGCATAGATCAGATGTAGACAAGCTGCACGAATATCGAACTGCTCAATCAGTGCCAACGCCGCTTCACTTTCCAAGATCGCAGGGTGGTCGGTGTGAAGATCTTCTGTGAGCCAGAATGAAATGTAGCCTTTTCCTTTCGCTACAAGGCTTTTGTAGTGCGGTAAATCTTGATCATTCTGAAGCCAGCCCAAATCTTCGCCTTGCGTCAAGATGTTGCAACTTTCCCAAATGAGACGGTTAGAAGCAAGTCGATCTGTTGAACCATCCGGAAATAAATCTGGACTCGTCGTTGGGCGGGAAAAAGCGGGGTAGCGACCTCGCCGATTTGCATAGTTAGAAGCTTGAGTCATGATGTTCATTGACTGATATTGTTAACGGCGATGAATCCATCCTTGCGGTACTGTTCGAGAAGCTTCGACAATGCTGTATTCTGGCGTTCCGGTAGCAATAGCAATCTCAAACGAATGAAGCTGCGGCTTGCCCTGTGGATCGATCGTTTTGATCAATAGATTGGTTTGTTTTGAAGACGTGACACCTGGAAACTTCAGCGGTTCAATTTGCCGCAGAAAAAGCGTTAAAGCTTGACCCGATGTAATGGGAGTATCCAGCGTATAGACCAGCCTGGACGGATCGGCGAGGACAACGCTGGTGATTTTCTGATTTGTGCGGCTGAAGTCGATCGCTGTGATTCGTCCAGCCCAAACTTTGATTGCGATCGCACGAGATATTGGCGCAACTGTTCTGATTGGGCGAGGATGAGCTTGAGCAAAACCGGGAGCCAGCAGCACAATGCTGAGGGTGAACAATACTGAGAATGGCTTCATGGTTAGCGCTGAATTTCAAAGAAGGATGTGAAGACCAGTGAGACGGGTTGATCTTTTGGAATCGTAAGTATTGGTGCTTGACGGGCTGTTGGGGGCTGCTCGGCTCGTTGCTTTAGGAGATCGACTGTCGTTTCCAGCACACCTTCGATCGCTGCTGCCAACAGATCGGGCTGACGATTCGTGCGGCGTGAAATTTGCGTGTTACCAAAACTATCGCTGCTGATTACGTTCTCTGCTTGAGGGAGATTGATCACCTCGCTAGCTTTGGCGACACCGCTCAATGTTGCGATTAGAAGATCTCGTCCTGTATGATCCTCTGATTTCTGGCTTGCTTGAGCGATTAAAGGTGTGCCATCCCTGCCACGTATCGCTAAACTCCCTGCTGGCAGTTGCTGCTGTTGGATGTTTCCGAGACGATTTCTGTAGACGATTGCAACTGCATTTTGATGAACGAGATGCGTCTGCGGATCAACTTTGACGATTTCAGTTGCAATGAGCGTCCCTTTAGGTAACGCGATTCGATTGTCGATCGCAGGTACGTCTTCTGTAATCTCAACTAAAGCACGCTCTCGGTTACTCTCAGTGGCAATTGCGGGAACAACAACTTTTGCCGGAATTGTAGTTCCGATCGCAATTTGCATCGGCGGATTGGATAAATCGGAAGGTGAAAATTCTGGTTGCCTAACTGAACTTGGAGATGCTACTTCAGAAGGGATTGATCTGGATCTTGCGGCATCAGTTTGAACTGTATTCTCTGTACTCATTGGATTGACCACGACTTCTGGTCGTTCTGTTGCAGCTTCATCTGCTTCTTCCATACCGACTTGAACCATTGGAATCGTTGAATTAGAAGCAATTACTGTCCGTTGGGACGTAGCTGAATCTGTAATCTTCTCCGCTTGCTGCTGTCCTAGTTTTGCTAATGTATTCCACTGAGTGTAGGGATCAGGTGCTTTAGGCGGTTTAACGGCTTGAGTTGCTGCGACTGTGCGAGTCACTACCGGAGTTGGAGCCGAAACAGAATAAACTCTGCGTGGTGGCTCTGGTTCAGTGCTTGCAATGCGTCGAACCGGAGGAGATCGGTTTGGTTCAGTCGCTTTTTGAGTTGACGGTTTCGCGGGTGACTTCTTGGGTTTCGTTTGCGTCGTAGATTTTGCCTTCTCTAGAGAAGTCTGCTGATCTTGAAACGCGAGTTGGCTTTTCAGTCTTCCCTCCGCGTTGGGAACGAGACTGGGGGTTGGTGTAGCTGAAGTCACAGGTTCTGCTGCCGGATTATTTTTAGGCGCAAAGAGAAGGAACCAGATGCCTAACGCACCGCCGCCCAATGCCCCCAGAGGCAAGGCAACACTGGCAAAGCGAATGATCGGATGCTCATAACTGGGACGAGTATCCCCACCTTCGTTTTCCTGAATCAGTTTGTATTGATCGTCAATCAGCTTCTCGGTTTCGTTCGGGCTGTAGCCGACCAATTGAGCCGCTTCTGTCGCATCAATTGAATCAGAGGCGGTTTCCGGCGTAGAAATGACTCGAATTTTATTTTGGAGAGAAGACATAGGCTAATTGGGGTTAAAAGGCTTGATATCGGTAATTTCGAGTCCGGCTTCTCGAATGCTGTAAATGACGCGCTCAACTTCCGTTGCGGTTTTGCCAAGCGGCGATCGCGGAATGTCTACCGCTTCTAGCGTAAAGGTGCGATTAAACGGAATTTCTTCGATTTGTCCGGATTGCTCAACCACATTACGGGTAGCGATCAGATCTACTTCATATTTGCCAAGCGCGATCGTTCTCGGTTCTGAGACGTGGCGAATGAGAATTGTTGATCGTACATTGCCACTAAAGACCCCCGCAGGCGTTAACTCTGAAATCATTCGCCTCGATTCTTCCCGAAAGCTAGAGCCTTCAGGTTTCTGTTTGCCACTCAGCAAAAAAGAAGCGAGATAAGCGGTTGTTGTTAGCTTTTGATTGCCAACTTTCTGCCCCCTATCGGACTGATTGGTTCCAGGCAGCTTGCTTTCCCAACTCCAAGTAAGAGTTGCCCATTGCCGCACTACATTCTTAATCGTTTCAGCAGTGCGGTAGGTTCCAGCCTCCTCACGCATCGCAACTGCACGACCATCGACCAATTGCACAAAGGTTATCTTGCGTTCTGCCAGTGTATTGACGCGCCAACTTAGAAATAGAATTAATAGCGTTTGAATCCCTACAAAGAAGCTCAATGCAGCAAAGCAAAGTGGAAGTAGATTCTTGCTTTCGGATAGCAGGCTCGGCGGCTGAAATCGTCGAATTTGCCTCATAGCCAGACATAGTACGGTTCAGGCATATTTTCCAGTGTCTCTGGTTTGGTTGTCCTCTGCCGTTTGTCCTCTGCTAGATGGGAGGAGTGCAGCGATCGTAACCATAAGTTTTACCCTCCCTGGCCGCTTCAACATGAGTTCCTCCAACGTTCTGGAATTTTGGACAAATAGCAGGGGCGATTACTCTAAGTTGCTGTGCAAGATAAGCCAGCA
Source organism: Leptolyngbya sp. UWPOB_LEPTO1 (assembly GCF_017302695.1). Taxonomy (NCBI): domain Bacteria; kingdom Bacillati; phylum Cyanobacteriota; class Cyanophyceae; order Leptolyngbyales; family Leptolyngbyaceae; genus Leptolyngbya; species Leptolyngbya sp. UWPOB_LEPTO1. The sequence continues at coordinate 47,845 of NZ_JAFLCJ010000019.1, forward strand.
GTATCGCTGGTTGATTTATGTATCCGATTCGTTCTCACTCTTCTAGAACCGCTGTTTACAGCTTTACGGCGCAGGATTATCCGTGGCTGACCACTTGGACGGCGATGTTAGGCTACTTTCTCTGGAAGGCTCCGATTTTGATGGCATGGTTTGCGCTGCTGCTCCTGCTCATTTGCTCGTTTCGTCGGATTTGCGATCGCTTGCCTTACCGTAAAGGCTGGCGACGGAAAACCTCCTCCCGCAGTTTGCTGGTCGTGTTTGGTGCGATCGCACTTCTGGTTAGTACAGTAATGCCTGCCCATGCGATCTTTCTCTCTGGTATGGAAGAATTCATCACTCAACTTGCATCTGAAAGTGCGGGCGGCGGAGAAGGAATTTCAGAAGAAGCGATCGCGCTTGTATTCAACGTGATTCGGGCTGTATTTCTTCTCTTGGTTGCCGCTGCTGCTCTGTTTGCCTATAACCAGGCGCAACAAGGCAATGACTGGCGACCGATCGCAACCCAAGTGGGATTAGCCTTTGGCATTGTTCTGGGGCTGGACGTAATCACTGCTATCTTCGTCCCGGAAAGCTAACTGTATGAGAGATCCAGACAAGACGTTTATCAAGGTCAACAAAGCTCTGGGCAAAATTCCGAGTATTGGACCGATTCCTGCCAATCAGATCTTGCCTTGGATTAGCATTCTGATTGCGTCCTGGCTCGTCACGATGGAATTGTTCAATTTGGGTTTAGCAGTCTTTTTTGCGATGTCACTTTGGCTAATCTCGACCTGGTGGCTCTTGACTGGAAAACGCGCTTACCACTTTCTCGATCGCTTTAAGTCGCCCCCTGGTCACGATTGGATGACGGGCTATGTTCGTTATCTCCCTTTGCTCCATCGACCTGCTCGCTGCCGAAATAAATGCTCAGCAAGGAAATGAAAAATAAGCTCAAATCAACGACAATTCTCTCTCAAAGCGATCAAAAACAGCAGTTCTATCCATTTGAGAACTGCTTAGATTTGTGCTGTATGGTGCGATTGCTAAAAGATAACCGCGATATTGGTGCGTATTTACTGAATCGAGGTAATCTGTGGCAATTGGTGTTTGGCTTTAGGCTTCAAGGCTTGCATCCTGAACTGACGCGAGAAGAAGTCATGGCGATCGCATCTCAACTCGAAGAGGCAATGAAAGAATGTGCGATCGGAGAATCGCTCCGGTTTTACTTCAGTTGCTTTGCCGATGACACTCAGCGCCAGTACGCTTTAGAGCAATTGATTAGCAGAACGACTGTTCCTTTAGCGATCGTGCTTGGACGCTCCGAGCAAAAGCGGATTCAACAACTCACCCACGAAGGAACGCGACGGCAGTGGACTTCGCTGATCTTTTGCACATATACAATCAATGCTACTGGTCAAGCCCGATGGAGTGATTGGATTAGTAAGCTCTCGCAACGCATGACAAATCTTCTAGATGCCATGCGAGGCGGGAAGCACGAGCAGTCGCAGCAGTTCTTGCACAAGCTGATGAATGATGGGCATGATGCTTTCCTGAACTGGGAAAGGTTACTGAACACCAAAGCTGGACTAGAAATTACGCCGCTTAATGCTGAGGCACTGTGGAACTGGCTTTGGCAGCAATTCAATCGCATGATTGCACCGCCCATTCCTCAATTGTTAGTTTGGCAACCTGCAATTTCAGGAACAGAATTCGTCGAAATTACTCATTCAGAACGACATTCCACCACGATTCTGATTCAAGGCTCTCAAGGACAATCTGCCTGCCCTGAACACCGTCAAAACCGCGAATGTGTTTGGGTGAATCGTCGCGTTGGTGGGCTATTGGTGATGCAAGATGCTGTAGAAGGATGGCTCAATACGCGGACGCAACTCGCAGCGATATGGAAAGCAATGTCTCAGCCTTATGTTCGTGATACCGAAGTTTGGGTTGAGATTGTGCCTGCGTCCCGATTTCTAATCAATGACAACTTAGCCAGAACTGCACGTCAATCTCGTACTGCATCGACTCGCGCACTCACACAGGGACAAGGGCGAGATATTGGGGCAGAGGTTAAAGCGGAAGAGAGTTTTGAGGCTCAGCGTAAGCTTTACCAAGGCGCGATCGCACTCCATGTCGCGGTTGTGTTCACCGTCTGGCGCAATACAACGGATGAACTTGATCAGGCTTGCGAACTATTGGCGCATAGTTTTGGATCGGCGAATGTGGTGCGATCTCGCCATGTCTGCTGGCAGGTCTGGTTACAAACCTTGCCGATTACCCTCCAACGGCTTCTAGAATTCAACGGACTGCTGGATACGGAAGATCGACGACTAACGCTCGATAACGAAACTGTAGCTGGAGTACTACCGCTCACCGTGCCACGCGATTTAGACTCGCAAGGTATCGAGTTCATCACAGCAGGCGGCAAGCCGATTTATATTGATCTGTTTGAGAGCCAAACGGTTCATGCTTTGCTAACTGGACAAAGCGGTTCAGGAAAATCGGTTTTGTTATCGCAATTCATCTTTCGAGCCTTGCTCTGCAACATCCCAATCGTTGGAATGGATATGCCCACTTCGGCAGGAGAATCAACTTTCAAAACATTAGTGGAAGCATTGGGATCTGAGCGTGGCGCATATATCGACATCCGCACTGCTCATGACAATCTATTGCAGCCACCTGATCTAAGAGCGTTTCGAGGGGACGAATTCGATTCTCGGCTCAAATCTTGGCGAGAGTTTGTGAGGCAAGCGCTCAATACGATCGTGATGGGCAAACTGCATCAACCACACCTTGCTCAGCGAGTGGATGACTTGTTGCTGCAAACCCTGGATGTATTTCTCGAAGATACTGATATTATCGAGCGGTACAATCTAGCATTCCAATTCGGTTGGCAGTCTTCGGAATGGCAGCAGATGCCAACGCTGCATGATTTCCTACGATTCGTCTCGAAAGAGCGGCTAAATCTAAACTCTTTTGAAGCGATCGATGCTCAAGCGATTAATCAAATTCGTGCCCGACTTCAGGCAATTCTGGTTTCTCCTCTAGGCGATGCAATTGGGCGACCCAGCAATGTGTCTCCAGAACCGTTCATGAAGTTTTTCGCATTGACGGGACTGACGAATGATTTTGATTCTCTCGCGTTGTCGATCGTGGCGCATGGCGCTTGTATTCGCAATGCGCTGTCGCATCCAAAAAGCTTATTTGTCGGCGATGAGTTATCGACACTGCTGAAGAAAGATGGGTTTGCCAAGGTGGTCGGTGAACTTTGTGCGACGGCTCGAAAAGATGGAATTTCGATTCTGCTGTCGTCGCAAGACCCGGATACGATCGCAGCCTGTTCTGCTGGAGCAATGATTCTACAAAACTTGACCTACCGCATTACTGGAAGGTTAGTCCAGAGCGCATGTGCCTCGTTTCAACAATATCTTGGCTATCCGCTCGAAACGATTGTTCGCAATGCTTCAGAAGCCTATCTACCGCGCCGATCGAGTTTGTATTCCTGCTGGTTAATTGAGCGGAGTGGACGATTTTGGGATAGCCGCTACTACCCCGCAGAGATGCTATTGGCAACGGTGGCAAGTGGAGAAGACGAACGGGCAGCCCGCGATCGCGCCCTCACTCAATTTCCCATCACAGAAAGCGGCAGAATTCGAGGTTTAGCAGCTTTCACCCCTATCTATGTTGCTGCTCTGAAGGAAGGAAACGGTTTTACTCAAATTTGAAGGAGATCAAAATGCGTTCATTCAATCGAAAATTACTCATCACAGTTCTGATTGCAGCAGCATTGAGCATGCTTCAAATTCAACGTGCGAATGCTCAATTAACCGATGCGAGTGGACTACCCATCAGTACTGATGGCTTTGCAGGTCCGCTCCAAAATCGCTTCAATATCAGTAGCCAGATTCCGAATCGTTGGTTAAACATTGCCAAGTTCTTTGGAGTTGAACAAGGTACGATCGACCAATTGCTAGATTCTGCGATCGCATCCCTCGGCATTCCCGATCTAGCCCAACTCACTGCCAATATTACTCAAGGCAATCAAGACCAAGCACCACCGACACAACTCGCAGCCGCTCTGGAAAACCGAAGCAATGAACCGAGCTTCAGCATCAGAAACGATTTGTCTCGCACCTCAGAATGGAATGCAAGCCGGGGCACAGCTTATGGCTCAACACTGAGTGAACAGGCTCAAATCCGAGGTCAGCAAAAACGAGATGGAGTCAGCCAAGCCGTTCAATCTAATCGGTTTCTCGCAGATGAATCCCAAAGTTTGGATGTGACTCAGCAGATTCTTCAAAATGTCTCGGCTCAGTTGGGACAGCAAGCTGAGGTTGATGCGGCTTTGTTTGATGAGGCTGAACAATCGCGGATCGATCGTGCTCATGATCTGTTGTTGCAGTCGCAGATTGCAGAGTTAACATTAGGGCGGAATGTGAGCGATCGCAGAACGGAAAAAGCAACAGCAAGATCCGTGACACAAGGAATCGCGTGGCTCAATCTTCCAGGGAGCAAATCTCTAACCGCCGAAACAACCTCACAGCGTCGTTCTCGCGCAGAATCGAATCCTCCTGTATTAAGTTCTACTTTAGGGGAGTAGGAGTCGGGGTGTGATGCTAACGATTGCTCTACTTGCACAACTCCCCGGCAGTAATCAAGCTGGAACTGCCGAAAATACAATCATCAATACGCTGGAACTGAGTCGTGCCACTTCTGGTGCCTGGGATCAGGCGTGGCAAACGATTTTTAGAACCAGTGCGGCATCTGGAGAAGTTGGGTTGTGGCTGGCACTAGTCCGATTTGCTTTGATCTTGGGGGCAGTGTCGATTCTCTTTCTAGCACTCAAAGAAGGCAAGGAAATTCTCGCTCGTCAATCTTGGTCAGATCTGGTCACGATGTTTGTGTATCCGCTAGTCGTCATGTTTTTCTTATCTGGAAACGGTCAGCTACTGGCAAACACCGTTCTTCTGATGCGTCAAGTAGCGACCGTACAGATTCGTGAAGTGCTAGAGATTCAAGTAGGCGGATTGACGTTCAATCAAGCGATTTCTAATGTAGCGCTGTCACAGGCAGGTCGAACCCAAATTGAAGCCATTTACTTGGAATGTCGAGATAAAACCGGAGATGCACTGATTGCCTGCTGGAATGATCCGGCGAAGCGAGAGGCGGTAGAGCGGATTGTGAGTGCGGCAGAACAGGCGAATCAAGGAACACTGAATTCGCTACAGAGATTTGCTCAAGCCATTCTGAACGGAGGCGAGGGCATCAATGTCGCTGAATTTATTACGGTTCCCCTGCTCAAGCTGGTCGAAACACTCCTTTGGGCACTGACTTGGGCGTTTCTGAATGCGCTGGAAGCTGCATTGCTACTCACGGCTCTATTTGCTCCGATCGCAATGGCATTGAGTGTCCTTCCACTCGGCAGTAAACCGATCTGGGCATGGGGCATTGGCTTTATGTCCTTGTTTGGGATGCAACTCGGTTGGAATCTGCTCGTTGGGCTAGTCGCGTCAATTTTAGTGATCGCGGAGGCCCAAGCCATCTCAGACCTGGCTTTCCCTGTTTTCATTGCTATCTTTGCGCCTGTCTTGGTTACGTTCGTTTCCGGTGGTGGTGGAATTGCGCTCTATAACGCCTTGAACAATTCAGGAGGTGCAGTGTTTAACGGACTCTCTAATCTCACGGGTGCAGTTACGTCCCTCGTCATTCGCCGGATGTAGGAGGACTCATGGTTGCCACTACGCGAAAAAGCCGAACTCGCAATGCCTATGCTCATCTCACCGATCCAGCACGATTGAAGCACGTTTACAATACGCTGGCAAAAGCGCTCTCTGCCGCTCCGGTCGGTGAGTTGTCGTCGTGGGAAGAGGTGAAAACGCACGTTGAGCAGTTTTCACAGACGACCGGAAAAGCCCCGATCGGGATGGAACTGTGTGAGCGGGATGGCGAAGTGTGCGGTTTCCGGTTCTACTTGCAGCAATATCCCGATGAGCGCACCAGTGGCTCTTATCTAGTGAAAAACCTCAAAGCCGCTGGAATTAATTTACCTGTGGAGGATCACTATTTCACGCCCTCTTCCCTCTCTGCTGTGCTGGGTTTAGAGCAAGCAGCTACCTTAGATGAAGACATGGGTTTAGAGGATGATGAGCTATCAAGGATCGATGAAACTTTAAGTTCAGTGGGATTGATTGATGAAGCGATTACTCCCCAACGGACTCAAACTGCCGATCAATCTCGTTCTCAACGAGGTTCCACTGTTCAACCAAGAATGCAATCGCCTGATTCTGTCACTGCAAATGTATTGGATACTGCTAATTATGCGAGTCAAGAATTGGCAAGAAGTAATAGCGCTGGCATTGATGGCATCAATTTAGCAGGAGGAACGAGTCAGTTTGCAACAAGTGCGGCGGCGGTCGCCTTTGCTTTGATGAAAACGTTGGATAATCCGGATCAGAGATATCGATCGCGCCTCAAGCGGATTGCCCATTTTGCGACTCAACAAGCAAATCGGCTGGATCAGTTGTTCGATCGGGCTGAGGAATTAGAAGTCGCGACTGAACCTCCTGAAGCACCCGCAAACCTGCCTGAAATTGCTGAACCATTCACAGAAGCAGCAAATGTCCTCACTCGTCAGACCAACAAGCTATCTAAAACGCTCGATTCATCGCTCTCAACATTGCAACCGCTCAAGCTGGATCGACAAACTGCGATCAAAGAGCAACTGAATCAGATTGAAGAATACTTGCAACAGCTTTCACAACGCTTAGATCAACTCGAAGCCATGATGATACGGTTAGAGCAGCAGGTTACGGAGCAATCTGAAGTGATAGCGGCATTCCAAAAGGAACAAAATTCAGGATTAGACGTACTGGATGCGCTTGTGGACGAGCAACCAACTGTTGATCATACGATCGCACTGCGGATGATCGAAAGTTTTCAGCAACAAGTTCAGTTTGGTGATCGCGCCATCACATTTGCTTGGACAGACGGGGAAGGAGAACCGAAGTATGAGTTTGATGTAACAGAGCGCCAAGCCGATGGCACACAATCCATGATTGGTCATAGCGCGAAGAATAGGGAGCTAGTCTTTGCGGCAGTGTTGTCTGAAAACAAGTCACCTCAAATTAATCACTGTTCCATTCCATCCGCGGAAATAGAATCTTTGGCTCAGGATTTGGCTCCCGAAGCGCTTGAACAGCCTGAGCCGATGCGACATCAGCGGCAACGACAGCTTAACCGCCAACGTCTCCCGGAGTTATAACAGATGGAGACAAAACAGCTAGAAGGGGGTGGATTATCGGTTCCTGTGTGCTATGTGACACAATTAGGTGAGCGTCAATGGCTGGAGCCTCAAATTTTGCGTCATACCTTACTAGAGCAGCTTTTTTCGTCTCAGGATCTCAAATCATTGGCGCTGGTTAAACTGGATCGTGCTTCCTTGAATGCAGACAATCTCAAAGCGGCTCGATTCGAGGATGGGATGATTCGTAAACTGACATTTAGTTCAGATCGCAATTTCTACTTTGCTGACCCCACCCTTGCTGAACAAATAACCCAATTCTTTGCGGCGGAACGAGATGCAGCATGTCGTTATGGCTCGTTATTGGTTAGTGATTGCTACAAAGGCACTACGACAATCGAAACGCTAAAACTGAAGTTAGTCGATTACACCGATCCTGAATTTGCGGCTTACAAAACGCACGATTGTCACGGCAGAATCTCTCCTCAGTTAATGCGATCGCTAGCCTTCGATGGAACTACACCAGATCGCCCTTTCCAATTCCGCATGGCGCACACAGCATCATCTGATTTAGGCTTCAGCTTTTTAGCAAAGGGAACGGTTTTGGTCGATCCGACGTTACCAAGCAATGTTGATTTCGTATTGGATCGATCCTCAATCAAAGGCATTCACAAAGATCAGCTAGAAGCATTGCCGTGCGGAGAGTACGAACTTTCGCAGGTCGTTCTGGGCAATCGTGCAAATGCTGAGGTAGCACGATATAGCAATTCCTGGCAATTCTCGATGTGGTACTCCAAGTCAGCAGTACTTGCTGATTTCCTAAAGCCAACCTTGAAGAAAGCACAGGAGTTGGCCGAAAAGCAACGTGACCCAAAGCAGCTTGCTCAATATGTTGTCCAACGCTACGACCAAGAGCAAAGCGATACAGAAGGTGACGAGCAGGAACCTCAAGAATCTCGCATGATTTCGATTCTGAGGCACGATCGCTATGGATTATTGCTGTACGCGCCGAAGGTGGTGGATTTCTTAGAATCACAAACGGCAAGTCGCTGGCGTGAATTGGCTGTGAACTCTGGTTTCCAGCATAGTTCTGGTATGGCACAACCTGGACGAGAACTGCCTCGCGGAATGATTTGTGCGCCTCACTTACCAAAAGGCAATGTCGTTGTGACTCGTTACCCGATCGTTTCTTCCGACAACATTCGCATTTATCGGAATGTTCATGATCCAACGCTTTCTCAAACGGAAGGTGTCGTATGGATTAATCCCCGTGATGCGGCTGAATATCATCAATGTGATTTTGATGGCGATCAACTGATTGCGACTCCGGCGCAGTGGATACCCAACATTGCTAAGGAGACGCTTCGAGCCGGAGAGCCAAATCGCTTTCCGTCGATCGTTAAACGCCCCAAAGTCCCTTACACTGAAGTCCAAACTGAACAGGGGCAGTTCGTGTACAATACCTTGCCGAAAGTCGCAGCAGCCGTTTGTCAAAATGGAATCGGACGAGTTGCAATGCTAATCGGGCGAGTTCATACGGCTGTGCCAACAGAGGAGGAATCGGCTTCACCGCACAATCAACGGCAGTTTGAGAAATCACGACATCAACTTCTGAATCGATTGATGGCAGCGCTTCAGGTCGAGGTTGATTCTCCCAAAAGTGCAGAGCGTACTGAAACGATTGACCCGAAGTTACTCGACGATGCAAAGCAATGGTGTGAAAAGCATCCTTCACCATTTTTTGATTTCCAGAAAGATCCAAGACTGTACCGTCAATTCGCTCTGCCGACGCAAGCATCAGGGCAACCAGAGGTTTCAGTAGTGTGTGTGCTAGCAGCCGAAATCAATCCACTCTGGGAAGCAACTCAACTTCAATCGCTGCCTCGTGAACATTTTCGGTATCTCTTTGATCGTGCTGAACTCGATACCGATGCTTTGGATTGGGCAGAGAATCTGAAGGAACGTGCACAGCAAGCAACAGCGCAGATTCGACAACTGGTTGGGGAGGATGCGGAAGGATTTAGGGTGGCGATCTCTGCCCTAAACGAATCCTTTCGCGCTGAAATCAACGAGACGTTCTCCACTCCTGAAGAACAGCGATCGATTGCCGCAGCGATTTGGTACACCCAACACACTCGCCCAGAACTGGATCGCCCTCGCAAACAATCGATGAGCGTTGCAGCAAAATTACCGATTACTTTTAGCCAAGGCACGTACAGCTTACCCAAGAGCCCCTATGAATTGGAAGCTCACGAATTGAGTGTTCCATTTGATCGGGCGCAGACTTGGATGCAAATGCTTGAAGCACGCCATATTGAGTATGAAGCGATCGTCAATCCTGCTTTACCCGTGGTCGATTTTTACTTGCCGACGCTATCTGAGCGCAATGCGGCTGTCTTGCAGCAACAGTTTGGGCATCAGGTGGTGGATGTCGATCGCATTCCCAACGATTTACGAGTGGTTCCGCCTGCTGATTTTACTTGGGCGCATTCAGTTGGCGATACTGGAAAAGCATCGCTGGCATACACGCTGATGACCGAGCAAGTAACGGAGCAGCTCCAGAACTTTGAGGTGAGCCAAATTAAAGTGATCGGCATTACTCACAACGACTATGCCAATGAAGATTTCTCTCGCTGGCAAGGTCAAATTGAGATTGAAGTGGTTCCCTATGCCCTTGAACCGGAGCATCCGAAGTACTATGCGATGAATGGGATTCCAGTGCTACAAGTCGTCGGAGGTGGTGTGCTTGGAACCTTCGCACCAGAAACAGCAAAACTACCAATTGGAACCCGATTTGAGGCAACGGTTGAAGACTTTACGCGCTCGATGGTGCAATTGCGAGTAAGTGATCAGCTTGTGCTGTCACCAGAGCCTTCGATATCAGACGAACAGAATGCAGTGCAGCGCCGTCTAGCTGCGGCGATCGCGCAAACTTATCAATTGCTGTCGTCGCCAGCCGAGTCGGTGGAGTTGCCGATTGGGGAGCGGTGGACTGCGATTGCATCAATCACTGGCGACTACACTGTAGAAGATAATGGCAACAGATTAGTCTGTCAGGGCAATTTTGCATCTGGGGCAGTGAGTCAATTCCTGAGTCAAACGGATGCAGATGAATTCCAGCAAATGATGCAGCAACGAGATGCGGGTTCTCGAAAGCGACAATCGATCGTCGAGCGATGACGAGCCTGAATCTCGGCTAAAATAAGGGCAAGAAAATTCCGAAAGCGATCGCAATGGTTCAACTGCAAGACCGAACGACTGACCAGCTGCTGACCTTGCCAGGGACTTGGGAAGGCTTCAAACTGGTGCGGCAAGGATTGCAGGATTCTCCGGGTGCAAAATTGTCATTTTATGAGGGAGTGATTGAGATTCTCATGCCTGGAGAAGCCCACGAACTCTTCGCCCACATGATTGGGTATTTTGTGACGACCTTTTTGGCAGAGAAAGGTATCCTTTTCGTGCCCACTCGGTCTAAAGATCAGGAACGTGAAGGCGTTGCAGCGGTGCAAGCAGATGAGTCGTACTGTTTAGGACGGGCGAAACCAATTCCAGATTTATCAATTGAGGTGGTCTTCACGAGCGGAGGGGTCGATAAATTAGCGCGGTATCTAGCCCTGGGTGTGCCAGAAGTTTGGTTTTGGCAAGATGGCACGTTGGCACTGTATCACCTGCGAGCGGAGGGCTATGAACAGATTGTGCGGAGTGAACTGCCTGGACTGGAAAATCTCGATATTGAACTGCTCAAGCGTTGTCTCTTAATCGCTGAGACAGATACAGTAGAAGCAATTCGCGCGTTTCGGAATGCGATTTCCTAGTCATTCACTTAACGATTGTTTCTATAATTCTCAACAATTCTTCTGCTGATGCACTTGCTAATTCTTTAGGTTCCAATTTGTGTAATCCATCGCCATAGACTCGACCTTCTGCAATCAAGTGTTGCACTGGAATTGACTTAAGTGCATTCCAGATAGAATGGCATTGTTCAGGATGAGTAGAGAGAAGACGCGCAAGGTCAGACTTGGGATACATCATCAAGTAAACGTTGGGCGCGATCGCACTCGAATGATTCAGAATAAACCGAAATGGATTACCTCGCTTCGCGCCTGTTCTACCCATGTAAGTACACAGAAACGGCGCAGGTTGTCGATTCTCTTGCAAGTACCAGAGAGATCGATGCCGACACAAATACCCCTCCGCAACGCCAGCCTTTACTCCACTCTGAAGGTATTTCCAAACAGCAGGACTTTCTCTTTGTAGTTTCTCTGGTGAATCTGTACAGGTGAGTAGAAACAGCTTACGATCGAGAACTGGATTGCCTTGTTCATCTGCCAAGATTTCATCGCTCGGTAAATATCGAGAACTAGGCAGGATTGGGGTAAGAAACTCCTGAGAAATCTCGAAGGCTTCGATCTGCTTAGGTGTGAGGATGAAGAACTGATTGGCTCCAGTTGCTACTCCTCGCTTAATCTCAAATAAATCGGACAACTTAGCTTGCGGCGCATCTTGACGTTGGGAAGCGACCGTAATTTGTGTCCATTTTGCTGAAGTCCTCAGCGTCTTGGTTGAAATCAGCTTTGTGATAAGAGGCTTGTCAATGCTACCGCTAAATGTAAATTCGACTGCATGATCTTGTTGAAGTCGAGTGTTGCGAAACCAAATGATTGAAGATGAAACTAAAGCATCACCAAACTGTAAATCTTCTGGTTCAAAGCGATGAACTCGCAGTAAACTCACGCTATTGAGTAAATATGATTTGATTTGCTTGCCGTAGTTGACATCCATGAACTCAGATGGAATCAACCAACAAGCTAACCCTCCTTCAGTCATCCACTCATGCGCGGCTAGTAGAAAATAGCAATACAGTCCAGCCAAACCACTGAGTTGAATTCCAGACCGCGCGATCGCAAGCTCTCTGAGCAACTGCTTCTCTGTCGTAGATAGGTGATGATGTCGAACATAGGGCGGATTGCAAATGAGCAGGTTTGCTTTGGATTGCTCGTGCTTTGGAGTCGCAATTTTTGTAAAATCGGAACACTCAACTTTAAGAGAAGAGGATTTCCAGAGTTTTTGAGCGATCTCAGCCACATTCGGATCAATTTCGTACCCGATCGCACGTTCAATCTGTTCGCTGGAGAAGGTTTGAAGTAATGCAGAATAGAAAGAACCTGTGCCGATCGCAGGATCGAGAAAGCGAACTTTTTCTTTAGGGGAGAGCAAAGATTTTGAGTAGTTGAGAATTGCGCTCGCGAGTGCATTGGGAGTCGCAAATTGCCCTAGCCGATTGCGCTCTGCTGCACTTTTAGCAGTATCCAACCGAGCCTGCTCTAGCACTCGCTGGCACTCGATCGATGTGAGGTCAAGTTGCTTATAATCCGAGGTCTGTAAAATCATCAATCCGGTGCTTCCCAAACCCAATCAATCCCTTCAGCCGCTTCGTAGCCCAAGTAGCTGCTATCAAAGTAGCCACACAAGAATAAAACGAATTCGATCTGTTCGCCATAGGTGGCGCGTAATTGTCTCATTTTCTGAGCTTCTTCTTTCTTCCGCTTATTCACATTGGTGAAGTCTCCCGCTGATTTTGCCTCTACCAGCACCGGAAAATCTCCTGGATGTGCGGTCTGCCGCATAATCACTGCATCAATTGGAATATTGATTGTTTTCTCTCCTTCTGTTGTTAAATTCACAGGGACATTTAACCGAAAACTGTAAGTTCCAGGTGGCATTTCAGTGAATCGCACTCTCTGTCCGGCAGGAAGTTCCCGGTAGTGATGCGCGTTTAGCCATACTGCAATCTCCTGAAGTTGCCGCATTTCTTGAGCATTGCGAACGATCGGATCGGTGGATGCCCCGCACAAGCGATCAGCAATGATCGTTGCAGCACGATAACGTTCAGCTTCTGTAGGAGATTGATCGGTGGTGAGCCAGGTAAAGATATCGCGATCTACCAATCTTGAAATGAGCGTTGTGATTTTGCCAAGTTCTTCGCTCAATTGCTCGGCCTTCAATCGAGTAGGCAACCTTCCTTTTTCTAATCGCTCCACTAGACTTTTAGAAACAGCGGCTAGCCCAATTAATCGATCTCGTGCCAGCGGTGGGCAGGTACACATTCTCAGCGTTGCGAGGATCTGAGGATTCTGTTGCAGAATCTGTGGCTGTAAGTTTTGCAGATTATCGGTGGTTCGCAGGGCGGCTGCGACAACTTCTGTGACCTGAATACGAGTGTCATGAAATGCCTGTGGCGCAAAAGTCATGAACCAATTGTTATACAGATCCACAGACTGAGCCATATCTGCGTTCCAACGATTCGGTTTGTCACGATTTACAGCCATGTGAGTCCTGCATACGAAAACAGTTCTACTGTACTCCTACAGTTCACTGATGCAAAGAACTTGTTGCAGAAAATCACGACTACAGGTTGAAACAGCGTTAGGTCGAAGCTTTCATCTGTTCCAAGCTGGTGGGTGCAATTTCATAGACCACTTTGCGCTTACGTTCCACTAAAGTCCCTGGTACTGGTATCCCTTGCTTCCACGCATTTTTAACTGCCGTTTTGTCTACTTTGCGTTCCACAATCTCTTTGACGGTGATGTAGTCCTCTGGAACCTGCCCGAAGTCAATCACTTCACAGGATGGCGGATTCAGCTTGATCCGAATGCGTCGATGTTGCCCGATCGCTTCTTGCGCTATCAAGTCTGCGGAATTGAGCGTCAGAATCGTCTCATCGAGTCGTTCGCGCCAGCGGGTGAGCCGTTCAATCTCTGCGGTATGGATTTTAACGAGATGCTCCATTCGCGCCTTGAGTGCCGTGATTTCGGCATCAATCTGATCTGCTAATTCAGCATGAGCATCGATCGCGGCTTCCTCGCTTTCTTGGAGTTGCCAAAGCTGTTGAACAATTTCGGCTTCTTGCTCTGGGGTTTCGGCGGCATCTAGCTCTTGCCAAGTTTGCGATGCCAGAATGCTGATGCCCTTGAGCGATCGCACTGCCACTGATTGAGGAATCGAGTTTGCCATCGTCACCATCTCCCGCAAATTTGATAGTAATCCTGCCGAGTTGTAATTTCTGCTTCAAGCTGAGTGAGCAACTGAGCATCAGCGTTCAACGCTTCAGGACGGGTTATGCGTAGCCCCATTTTGCCATCAGAACTAGGATTCTGAAGCAATTTCAAAATTTGAGCAATTCGACGAACAATGGAAGGTTTCATAATGTTCTGCTTGAGCCAAAGTCAACATTACTGACGCGGTAGCGGTTAGTATTAGTTGAGTGCAGCATCTGGATTAAGCTTTTGATGATTTCGCCGCGCTGCTTCCTGAAGTAGCAGATCCCAATGTCTTAAGCGTTCACCTTTCTGGACAACTTGTTCTGCTGCTGCGCGGGCTTGTTCTAAAATCGCAGCATCTTTCACTAAATCTGCGATCGCGAACCTGGGAGCGCCTGCTTGAGAAGTTCCTAGAATTTCACCTGCATCCCGAAGCTGAAGATCTATTTCTGCGTTGCCTTCGGCTCCCGCGAAGCGTGTCCGCAAACCCATTCGCCGATCGTTCTAAAACTTCAAGACGTTCCCTAGCAGTCGTCGAATCCGAAGTATTCATCAGTAAGCAGTACGACTGTGTGTGCCCGCGTCCGACTCGTCCCCGAAGTTGGTGTAGTTGAGACAAACCAAATCGTTCAGCATGTTCAATTACGATTACAGTTGCGTTTGGAATGTCGATTCCAACTTCAATCACAGTGGTTGAAACGAGAATTTGGGTTTGGTGATTGCGGAATTGCGCGATCACACTTTGCTTCTCTTCCCCATTCATTCGACCATGCAAAAGTCCAACCGTGTGATTTGGAAATTTGGCTTGATAGCGATCGTAAGCCTCCATCACAGATTCCAGTTCTAAGGTTTCAGATAACTGTTGCTCTAGGCTGAGTGAATTGCACCCTAAATTGATCCCACCCAAATCTGTCAAGTTGGCTTTCGCAACTGATCCAGTCCATTCAGAATCAAATCGAGTCCAAACTCAAAATCATGGAGTCCGTCATAGCTGCCATCGATGACGCGATGAGTGAGATAGTTCATGTGGGGATATTGTTCTGCTGAAATCAGCGGCAGACCCATTTTTGCAGCTTCTGCATACTCCGATGGCTCAAACGGGAAGTTCAACTCCTGAAGCGTAAAGCCGTAAATGTGACTGTCGATCGCATTCCAGGCATGATCCGCCATCTCCAGCGAAAAGCCTGCCGCATGGAGACAGCCCAGCGTGGCATCAATATAGCGCAACATCGCGGAACCCACATTCACCCGTGACACGATCGGTATCGTTGCCCAGGGGTGACGGAGCAAAACAGTATGAGCAGAGCGCGATCGCTGCCGCATTGCCGTCTTCCAGTCGATCGTCAAATCCGGTAACTCAATCTCGCTAATGACGAGCTCCACAAGGCCATCGATTAAGTCGTCTTTGTTCGTCACATGGTTGTAAAGCGACATTGCCTTGACACCCAAGACTTGGGCAAGCTTGCGCATGGAAAGTGCCTCAATCCCTTCCTCATCGGCAAGGCGGAGGGCAGTCGCTAACACCCGTTCTCGACTCAGGGGCAGTTGAGGGATGAGGTTTGAATCTTGCGTCTTAGCCATATCGTCCTTCACGAATTCCGAGTATTAGTTCGAGTTGCACTGACTCGCCCCTCATCTTGACAAACTTACGCCGTAAGTTAAACTTACACTGTAAGTCTAATCTTAGGAGGATTAGCTCAGACTTGGGCAAGTGCCTCCTATCACTGGAGAACATCATGGAAGCAATCAGCCCCTCGACTCAGACGATGAAAGCGATCGTGCAAACCGAATATGGTTCTGCGGATGTGTTGAAATTGGCAGAAGTCGCGCGACCTGTAGTGCCAGACAATGGCGTGTTGGTGAGAGTTCATGCCGCTGCTGTCCATGCGGGAGACTGGCATCTGATGCGAGGAACGCCATTTTTGCTTCGCTTGATTTATGGCGGACTTAGATCGCCCCGGATCAAAATCCTGGGATGTGACGCAGCGGGAACAGTAGAAGCAGTCGGTAAGGCAGTGACGCGGTTCAAGCCGGGAGATGCCGTCTTTGGAGATTTGTCAGAATCGGGGTTTGGGACGTTTGCGGAATACGTGTGTGCCCCTGAAACGGCATTTGCCTTGAAGCCGACGAATCTGACGTTTGAGGAAGCGGCAACGGTTCCGGTTTCCGCATTGGCAGCACTTCAAGGACTGCGAGACGTGGGGCAGATTCAAGCAGGACAAAAGGTGTTGGTGAACGGCGCGGCTGGCGGGGTTGGGTCGTTTGCAGTGCAGATTGCCAAAGCGTTTGGTGCAGAGGTCACAGCAGTATGCAGTCCCAGTAAAAGCGAGATGATGCGAACCCTTGGGGCAGATCACGTTCTGAATGCGATTCCAACAATGAATCAACCGCAGTATGACTTGATTCTAGATGCGGCTGCTTACCATTCCGTTTTTGAGGTATTGCCTGCGGTGAAACCCAAGGGTGTCTATGCACTTGTGGGAGGATCTACGGCTCGATTGTTCCAGGTAATGTTATTTGGAGCGGGGATTTCAAAAATCAGTCGTCGCACGGTGAAGTTTCTAGCGACTAAGCCGAATGCAGTAGATCTAATTGTTTTGAAAGAGTTGATTGAATCGGGCAAGATGCGTCCCTTTGTCGATCGCTGTTATTCCTTAAATGAAGTCCCTACGGCGATTCGTGCGCTCGAACAGCGGCAAGTGCGAGGGAAAGTGGCGATCCGGATTGGAGCGGCAGGGGCTTGAAGCGGTCGTGTGATCGCATTTAGGGTGCAAAAAATGCTGAAACTGCTGGCTTGTGGTTAATCACTTGCACCCTAAAACGGCGCGATCTGCTTCAGATATCTCTACGAGATCGCTATAACTCGATTTGCTTTTTCTGAGGCAGGCAACTTGCCTTCTCTTTCAGTTGAATCTCTGGGGACTGTGGTACTTCCCAACACGCTGGCACTGGTGTTAGCTCGAACATTTGCTCCAATTGTCTGGTCACTGCTTGCAGTCGATAGTGATCCCATCGATCTGATACGCAAGAGCCATCAAAGCGAATCCGACTTGTGATGATATGAATGTGGTCATGAGCGCGATCGCAATGCCGCACAACGACATAAGGATTATCATCAAAGCCCATTTGTCGAAAAAATGCTTGCGCGGCTTCACACCAGGATCGATCGTCCAAGCGTTCGCCCAAAGGCAAACTGAGCGAAGCATGATACATACACCGCACAACTTTGGTATTCAAACGTCTCAGACAGTTCAATTCCTGTGCTAGATCAGCGGGCGTAAAAGTCGCCAGATTCGTTTCGAGCAGTTGCGCGTCGGGTTTGCTCAGTGCGTAATTGAGAATCGGATAGAAGGCTTTGCCTTTGAAATGTTTACCAATCATCAGATTATTGAATAGATTGAACAATCAGTTTTCTTGCGTCGTTAATCAGTTCCACCGCTTCATCTAAGGACGTAGAGCCTGACTTGCTGGGGTAGTTTGTGTTCAATTGATTGAGATTTTTGGCAATGTTACCCAGTCTTTGATAAAGCTGGATTAATTGCTGCGATCTGGCTGGATCAGTGGATTCAGCTTGCTGCAAGAGAACTCTCAGTAAATCGCTAACGGTTAGATCCGATTGACTTGCTAGGTGCTCTGCTCGTTGATATTCCTCTGCGGTTGCGCGGAATTCAATGCGATGAGGGTATTTTGACGTTTTCGCCATAATCGAAATACGAGCGCTACAAAATGCTTGATGGGTTGATGCGGGGGAAGAATGCTGCAACGATCGCATCAACGATTTCAGTTTTATCTTGTGTAGTTGATTGATTAGATCGAGCTTCACTAGCCAATGCCCAAATCATAGCGATTTTTGCGGCAAATCGCATTCAACTATTCTTCCTTGGCTATTTGTACGGGTGTTGACATAGCTTGCCATGATTTTTGACAGGATTGAGCCTTTCAAAATCGAGTGCTGCCTGATTAGCTCTCGCCGCATTCTGCGGCTGAATTCACGATTGATATGACTTCCCTGTAGAATCTGGCAAATAGAATGAGGCATTTTGCGGCAACTCTAGCATTGTCGTTCTCGTTGCCACAAAATGCCACTCTGAAAAAGCTCCGTTTTGATCGAACTGAGGCGTGATGAGGGGCAAATAAACAGCAGATGCAGAGTACCAGGATAAACTGTGGAATTTCGCCGCAGAGTGCCATGCTGAAGGCGATGAAGTAGGGGTAACTTTGCCTCACCAATGGCGTGATGAGGCAAAATTGCTTAGGCGATCAGTGCATTGTGATCGCTTGCTCGATTGAATGCTCGCTGACGCTTGTAGAACGTGGCAAGTTGCCGCTGACGCTGAGCGCGAACTGCCTCAATTGAGGCCATTCCAAACTTCGTCGCTTCCGCCATCAATTCATCCAAGCTCAGTTTGCCATACTGTTTCTCAAATGCAGTCTTGAATGCTTTCCAATCAAACATTTTGCCTTGTTTCGCTGCTTTCAGTTCGAGTACTCGTCCGGTCATTTCTCGTAAGGTGTTAAAGACCATCCGAACTTGAACTTCGCCATTCAAATGAGCCGTCGCGGTATCAATCAGAGGTTGATGTGAATTGCGAACCATCGTGTTTCTCCTTGTAATTCAGAAATAATTGTTGAGTAATGAACTCGCTTCGATCGCGACCTGTGGTCGTTGATTTATTTCGGTTGCGGGAGCTTTGCTTTTGCTGAAGGCGAGCGCTATCACACCATGTAAAAAATATGACAGCTAATAGCTGTCCAGATTGAGTTGTGTGAGTTGCATTCATCTATTGCTCAAAAGCCACGAACATTAGATTTGATAAGGAAAGTAGCAGCTATTCTGCACAAACTCGGTTTGTCTAAGGCTAAGTGATATCGACCTCATGAAAGCGTTGAGTTAAAGCCTTCAAACGCTGGCTTGGTCTAGGATATGACGATTTGAACCAAGCAAATGTCCGGATTTACGAAGAAATCAGGAGGTCAGAACGTTTGCTACCTTGTGAAAATGACAACACATAAAGGGTAAGGATGCAAATGATCGACGAGTTTGAAGCATGGCTCGAACTCAAACTGCATACCAGTATTGCAAAACAGTGATTCATAATTTCAGGGTGCTGAACCGATTTCTCTCAATGAGCAGTTCGTTGAAAGGGGTACATTCTCTATCAGACTCATCTAGCAAAACGGCACTACCGTGAGTAGGAGGAAATATGGCAAAAGCAGGACAATCCCTCAAGCAAGTTCTAACAGAACATGGAATTAGTCAAAATCGATTAGCGATCGCAATGGGAATTAACCGCTCTACTGTGCATCAATGGGTAAATGAGATTAGCGATCCGTTAGCTGAAGCAGTGACAAACGTCATCAAAGGCTTACGAGTAATCGAACCCACAGCAGCGGAACAGTTTATCGCGCTTTATCTAGAACAAGACCAGACCCCTTCAAACCCAGATTAAATTCAACTTGGAGCGGTTAGCAGGGCAATCTGAACAGGTTGCCTCTGCCATTTGGCAGGAATAGCAAAACGGTAGAAGAGTATCGCCGTTTCTTTTCCTGCCATTTTTCAGAGGCGAAATGCCGCGCTCTTCCTTTAAGGTCAGAGTGTTGTTTGCCCTAGTATTTATCATGAGCAACACTATCGAGCAAGTCGAACTGTCGTGCCGATTGCGAGTTCCTGCAACTTCACAGTATGCTCACTTGATCCGCTACCTCAAAGAGCATCCCTACAAAAGCATTCATACCTTTTTGCTAGATGCAGCAATTGCGTTTTACTTACCTCAAGCCTTCATTGAAGGTTCTGCCTCAACGGAGTCATTGCAAAATGCTGGAAGACTGTCTATCTCCGCTTTGTTAGCCCAAGTCACGCTGATTGCAGTACAAGTCAATGCTTGTTTACCCGATGGGCACAAGCTACAGACTCCGCTCTACGACTGGGAGACAGGTCAATCAACGTTTGCCCAGCCTGATGCGATCGATCACGCTGAATTTCGCACTGCTACCTCTCTTTTCAATCCGTTTGACTTCGCAGATTTCAACGCATCGGGACAAGCTTATGAGCATCGTTAATCAGCCTCATCGATTAGTTGCTGCGATCGATTTCGGTGGTTCTGCAACAAAGGTCATCTATGCCCTGCATGAACAATCGCAAACGCCAGCCAGCTTAGTGATGGCTTCTGAAGTGATCCAAGTGTTTTCTACAAGGTTGGATTGCGGTCAGGCTCAAATCGTTGCGGTTTGCCCAGAGAACCGCGCCTGGGTGAAGTTGGGTCAGGATTGCTGGGCAGTCGGACACTTTGCCAAGCGGTTTCATGCCCATGCGGGTTTGAATCAACCTAAGTTCGAGCGGGCAATTTATAAGACGTTGGCAGCAATTTGGGTGATTCAGCAGCGGTTGCAGTTGCCTCAGCAATTTGAGCTTTCGTTATCTTGTGTATTGCCGCCGAATGAGTACGCTGACCGCGATCGCGTTGAACGTCAACTTCAGATTGTACTGAATCAATTCCAAACTGCGACGGGTTCTATAGAGGTCAAACTCATTCAATTTGACTGTCAGCCTGAAGGAGCCGGAATTGCAATTCATTATGCGAATGCTGTGAATGGTGATTTTGCAATGCGTCAGATTGCGATCGCCATGATTGGACACCGAAACGCAAGTGTCATCACCTTCAATCAAGGCATGGTATCAGTCTTCAAATCCTCGAACCTCGGTTTCATTCGATGTTTGGAGCAAATTGAGCAACAAACAAGTGGGCAACCACCGGAACGATTACTACCTGCTGTTGTGCGGTGGATTGCCTCGAAAGATGAAAGGGCATTTAACGCGATTGCACGCTCAACCCATTATCGAGACGAAGAGATCCAACAATTGGTAAAAGCGACCCAGCAAGCTAAAGCTGATTACATTCATGCACTTCTGTCCTGGTTACAGGAAGCCGTTCCAGATCCAATTGATGAATGGATCTTCGCGGGTGGAACCACGAATTTAATTGCACCAGATTTAGTAGACTTCTTTGGCAACCACATTTCATTCCATGCAAGCATTGAAGTTCCTGAAACTGTGGACAGCAGCAATTATAGGCATCGGCTTTCAGACGTATGGGCATTGTTTCAATATGCTTGCTCACGTCACCTTCAACACACCGCTTGATTGAGGATAGGACTATGCAACCCACAATTCATCTCGTCGATGGCTCAGGAGGCGGGCGAGGCAAATCACTGTTTACCTGTGCAATGGCACACTACAACCAAGTGCATCAGTATCCAGTTCAGCTATTCGATGCGGATGAAGCGCATCACTACAACGTCAAGAAGTTTTATGCGGATGCGATCGCGCTCATCCTCAGCGAAATCGAATATCAGGATCTCGATCAAATCTGGAATGTAGTAGAACGCGGTTTAATTTCAGTTGTCAATTTACCAGCAGGCTCCCATAGTTTTGTTTCAGGCTGGTTTAAGAGAACTGGATTGCTAGAACTAACACAGGATAGTGAACCGATTCGCTTAGTTAAATGGTTTTTGTGTAATCCAAGTCCACAAACTTTAACACTGTTTGAGCAATCCCTGGATGATTACTCAAGCTACGCTGATCGTGTGACGCATGTGTTTGTTCGCAACCTACATCTTGCAACCGATCGACAATGGCGAGAATTTACTAGTACGCTCGAAACAGCAAAAACAGCAGCAGGTAAACCCTGGCAATTAGTCTTTGAATCGCCTCAAGTCAAGGTCATCGATTTTCCAAAATTTCCGCCGTATGAGCGCGATCGCTGGGAAAGTTTAGGCTGGAGTTTGGCGGAAGCAATTGCACCCTCTGATCAATTTCATCTGCTCGAACGCCAGCGTATCGCGACGTTTCTCAAACAATTCTCGCAAGCCATAGACGCAACTCAGATTTGGGACAATGTGCCGACAAAACCCGAGGTACTGAAGCGATCTCAAGCGATTCAACTGCAAGAAAAAACTCAACCCCAGAAAGCCAGCCTGAAAGGATTCGCCCCTAGTAAGTCCAAATAGCGAGAAACTGAATTATGGTTCGCCAATCCCCTGACGAGATATTGCTGCTTGATGATGACATTATTGCAACCCCACCTCACGCTAATGTTGCTAAATTACCTGTGCATATGAATTCTGCACTAGATCATTTGCTGATTGGAGAGCCGGATCACGTTAAAGCTAAAGTGCTTGAAGTGTTGATGCAGTACAATCTCGATTCTGATGATCCAGCATTTATTTTGATGGCTGCGACTGGGCGACTGCAAGCTTTACTAGAGGAAAAGCCAAAGGATCTGAATGCTCTGTTTGAACAATGGCGGGACGATGTTTATCGGCAGGTGACAGACTATCGTGAGGGACTGAAAGAGTATGAGAGAACTGCGCTAGAGGCTCAGAGAACTGCGATCGCGCAAACTGTCCAGGCGTTGATTCGCAAAACCGCGATCGATCAATTTATGCACCAGTTGAGCGCAGCTTCGACGATCGTTGCCGCAGTCATTCTTACTGTTGCCGCAGGAGTCGGAGGGGGCGCTGGATGGATGTACGCGCAGTGGCAGCGATCTCAGATAGAAGCTGATCCGTCTGGTAAGCGTCAACTCACGCTTGATGAAGCCAATACGCTCAAATGGGCAATGAGCCGAGAAGGTCAATTTGCCAGGGAAATGATGACTTGGAATCAAGATTTACTAATTCGCAACTGGCAAGGACGATTTGCCTGTGAGGATCAAGCGAAAAAGCTAGGTGTGGTTCTCAGAAGCGGAGAGCAAAAAGTAGACTCTGGATTCTGTACACTATGGATACGATCAAATCGGCAATAAGTTGAGGTTAGCAAAAAATAAAGCCTGACTCACAAGAATCAGGCTCATGCAGTAGGTCAGACATTCGCAGACATTCAATTATTCGTCATCGAGATCCGAATCATCTTCGTCAAGCAACTCATCTTCGTCCTCATCATCCAAATCCAAGTCATCCAAACTATCCAACACATCTGGTACATCTGGCTCATTGGATTTGCGATTATTGCGGCGTTCCAGAGATCGACGATTCACTTCGATTAAAGTGCGAATGCCAGCTTCCGAGTCTTCAGGAATGGAGGCATCAAAGTTAGATGCGATCTGCGCCATCACTGCCAATTCAAACTTGAGCGCATCCGGTTCACCAAAGAGCTTCGGAAAGACTTTGGTGTTCCAAGCTTGCCAATCGAAAGTGCCGTTGTTGCGTTTGACTGACGCGGAGACAGCATTGCCTAAAATTTCTCGCAATCCGTAGTAAGCAGGAACCGTTGCACTCTCCGCTCGCAATGGCATTTTGATTTTGTAAGTTTGAAACAATGCGTTCCGAATGGCTTTGACTGCGACTCTCGGATCGCTCAAATCCAGCGTTGCGCTTGATTTAGCAACTGACTTTGTCGTTCTGGTGGTTCCATTCTTGACTTTGTTCGTTGTGACCATTGGAATGAGACTCCTTTCTCATCACTTTCACCCCATTCGCCGCCAGAGGCGGCAAGGCATTGAGAATGCCGCCTTCATTCATTCTCATCCTGCCCAGCTCTGACCGATTTGTACATCGACCGTGACTGGAATTGGATTCAGAATGTGTTGAGCAACTTTAATCATGTAGCGTTCAACAAGTTGACTCACATTCAGTGCGATCGCTTCAGGGCATTCCACCAAAATCTCATCATGTAGCATCCCAATCAATCGAGCATCCGGCGGCAATCGTTGGCTCAGTTGCACCAACGCCATCTTGGTAATATCGGCATTCAGTCCTTGAACGGGATGGTTGATCATTTCGTTCAGGTTGGGACGATCTCGCCAAAGTCGCCTTCTGCCCGTGAGCGTTCTGCAATTTTTAATTGAATGCACATAGACGTTTTGTTTCATCTGCTCATGCCATGCCTTAATGCCAGGGTATAACTCAAAGAAGCGTTTCCGGAATCGTCTAGCATCAGCCAAACTGAGCGAAACGCCATATTTGATCAAAGCCTGACTCTGAAGTTTGGCTGCGCCCATCCCGTAGATCAGCCCAAAGTTAATCGCTTTCGCCAGTCGTCGCTCTTCTTCAGTGATTGATGCAGGGAGCTTATCGAGTAGGAATGCGGCTGTCAAGCAGTGTAAGTCTTCCCCAGCTTGAAAAGCTCGCTTTAGCTCTGGGTCATTGCTGATTTTGGCAACAATCCGCAGTTCAATTTGCCCATAATCACTTTTGATCATGACGTTCCCCGGTGCTGCCACGAAACACTGTCGCAGTTGCTTCTGTCGAGGAATGGTTTGGAGTGCTGGATTGCGGCAACTGGCTCTACCGGATCGCGCTCCCAGTTGATACCAAGTTGGATGAATTCGCTGAGTTGTTGAGTGAATGG
This sequence comes from Leptolyngbya sp. UWPOB_LEPTO1, assembly GCF_017302695.1. Taxonomy (NCBI): domain Bacteria; kingdom Bacillati; phylum Cyanobacteriota; class Cyanophyceae; order Leptolyngbyales; family Leptolyngbyaceae; genus Leptolyngbya; species Leptolyngbya sp. UWPOB_LEPTO1. The sequence goes on from NZ_JAFLCJ010000019.1 coordinate 72,452, forward strand.
TCTGTGGCAGGGGTTCGTAAAAACTGTCAATCAGTTTCGTCAACTGTCGGTACAGCAGTAAAACAGGAATAGCAGGGTGTTGATCGGCGACTGGAAGAAGCGATCTCTGACTCGTCGATTTGACTACTACCCCATCTGCTGCCAGTGCTTGTTTGATCTGAGCCGATGAGTTGGGATTAATCTCATTTGGATGTTCAGAAAATAAATTAGACTGCTGTACTCCGGGTAATCGAAGCTGCTGACGAATTTGAGTGAGAACCTGCGTTTGTTGTGCTTTGAGGTCAATGGATTGCGATCGCAGTCGTTCTCGATCGATGCCAAAGCCATGAAGCTCCATCTGAGCAAAAGCAGGCATACACTGAGATTCAAGCTGCGCGATCTCACTCAGTTCAGCAACGATCAATCGTTGAACTAACGCATCATAAACAGGTAGCAAAATCCCTGCATCAGTTGCAGCATATTGGATTTGCTTAGAAGTGAGTCTATCTTGAGAAAAATCGCTCTGCTGTAGCGTTTTGTTCAGAGTTATGCTTAATAGCTTTTCGACGACGGCTTGTAATGACGATCGCAGTGGAATGCCTGCTGTCCACACTTTGAATGCGAGCTGCGTGTCGAAAAAAGGTGGCTGAAGCTGTAATCCAGCTTGGGTGAGGAACTGCCAATCGAATTTGAGATGATGTCCAATTTTGAGAACAGAGCTTTGCAGCAGGGATTTGAGTTGGCTCAGTTGCTGAAGCTTGAACAAATCGACGACTACGACAGGCTGATTGGGGATAGCCAGTTGAATGAGCCGGAGTCGATCGCAGTGCGGGTCGATGCCAGTCGTTTCGGTATCGATCGCTAAAATTGGAGCATTGAACAAGGGTGCGATCGCAGTTTCTAAATCCGCATCCGAATCCACGAACTGATAAGGATAAGCAGATCGAACGACAGAACAGTGGTGAATTTGAGCATGATCTTGCGTGTCGTCATAGCTGTAAAAATCGATGGACATGGAAAGTGGCGATAAATCTTCCCAGGCTCGTGGCGGTCGCTATGCGAGATTCCGTCGATACTGGCGCAAAATCCCAGAATCAAGCGCACGACTGGCAACTTCCGTTCGACTATGTGCGCCAAATTTCTGCATCAGCATTGAAACATGACCTTTAACCGTGCCATTCCCAATGTAAAGACGAGCGGCAATTTCTTTATTGGTCAGTCCCTTCGTCAAGAGTTCCAGCACATCAACTTCGCGTGTCGTCAAATGTTCGACCATTTGCCACGATTCCTCGAATAGCTGAACGGCTGCTGTAGATTCCGCAGCGGCTTCTTGGTGTACAGGTTGCGATTTCTGTTGCAGGAGATGATGTGCGATCGCAGGATCAATCCAATGATTGCCTTGATAGGTTTGCTGCAACGCAGTCGTAATCAATCCAATCGAATGATGCTGAAGGCAATAAGAATCAGCGCCCCTATCAAACGCAGATAGAATCATTTCAGGTTCCCGGTTTGCGGTCAGTACCATAATTTTGATTTTGGGATACTGCTGCTTGAGCGACTGAATTACGTCGAGTCCGTGCATTTGAGGAAGGTCAAGATCTAAAACGACGATCGCGGGGAACTTGGCTTTGACCAATGCTAAGCCTTTCTCGCCAGTTGCCCCATGACCGACGACTTCTGCTTTTGGAATCTGTTTTGGCAGCGCTGTTGCGAGTCCAACTCTGACTAAATCCTGTGGCTCGATTAAGATAATCCGAATCGTCTGGTTGACCATCCTGATTCCCCTTCTGATGTCATTTTTACACGTCTTTGCCCAGTATTAATGACATCGAAGGGGGCGGTCAGGCATCATCCAGATGACTAAACGATCGCAGTCACCTGGACAAAAATTGCAGATGGCTCAATCTTCCAGTTCGTCATCGTCAAAGTCAAACTCGTCGTCCGACAGCGTCTCTGCATCAGTATCCAAAATGTTGAGGTCATCCAGTTCATCATCCAGTTCTAATCGAGCCGATTTGAGTCGCTGAGTTGCGCCTGGGAGCAGGTCAGGTTCTGCGGAGAGGGATGGCAACGCTTGCGGTTCGGTAAAACCTGCAATGTTGTCGTGAATACCCCAGATCAGTGCTTTGGTGGTTGAAGTTCCAAGGAAAAGCTGAGGCAAGTTCTCGATCATGGGTGAGGTAATCGCTTCAGTCTTGCAGCACCACGATTTATTGTTGCCTTCACCTTCTTTTACCGCCTTGAACGTGACCTCCAGAACGCCCAGACTGCGCCACTTGTCACTTTTGCCGGAGTAGCGTTGTCCGGAATAATCCGAGAACGTTCTTTCGAGCTTGCGGTAGAACTCTTCACGCGCAGATTTGAAACTCCATAGCGCCACATTCTTGAAACGCACGACGATCGGGGTCGTGTGCAACGGTTGATTGTCTTCGTCGAGAAAGACGATCGCGTGTTCTGAGCAGGCATCCATCGTCTTCTTGTCAAACGCATTGCGATATTCGTCATAGAGTCCAACTACAGTGCTGCCTAAATCTTCAACGTCGTTCTTGTAGCGAATGTATTCTGGAACAAATGCCAGCACGAGCATTCGAGTTTCAGTGATTAGCAGTCCATTCACTTCTTCAGTGAGTTCTACCGTGTGCAGTTCTTCTCAGTGGGTAGATTGAGCCAACCTGCTTTGTCCAGTTGGTCAGTTGGGATTAGAATTCCTGCGGGTTTATCGTTTACCACAATGCCATACGGCAACTGCGGACGACGAATTTGGTTATACGACTCATGCAGCAGTTCTGGATCGATCTCAAAAGCGATTGCTTTTGGCTTCGCAGCTTTGGCGGCTTTGACGGTTGTGGTTCGAGAAGATTTTGCTTTGGTGTTGACCATAACCCAACATTCAATTCATCACTGCAAAAGGGGCGATAGCCACCTATTTCCTGATAATGACTAGATGGCTCTCGACAGTGACGGGGCGATCGCTGTTCCAGAAAATCTCAAACGGAAGCTCGATCAGTTCAGCTTGAACGCGATGTAAAAAGCTCCGAAAATGCTGTGCCCTCGGACAACTTGTATGCTTCATCGAATTGCTCACTACACTGACCAATTGACCATTTGCAGCAAGAAACTCATCGTAAGCCCGCTTGATATGTAGTAAATCAACGCCGCGCTGATGAATGCTGGCAGAGAAGGGAGGATTCATCAAAATCAGATCGTATTGCTGAATCGGCTGACAAGCTAAGAAATCTTGCCCAACGAGCCTAAATCCTTGTTGAAAGAGTAGAAGTTGAAATCGTGGATCACGTTCGATGACATCTACTTCAATGCCCTGATTTCTCATGGCTTCTGCTAACACGCCTGATCCCGCGCTCGGCTCTAATGCTTGCATTCGGGCTTCAATGACGACTTGTTCCAGCATGATTTCTGTCAATTCTGGAGTTGAGGGAAACCAGCCATAGGGAGGGTTTTGAAGAATTTCATCATAAAGAGATCGGAGCTTGGACGGAAAATTGATGATGTTCATAGTGCGACTTCATGAATGCTACTTAAATCAATCGTGTCAATGTTAGGTTGATTAGAAGGATCAATTGGCTCAGCGCTAGATTGATCCTTTAATTGAGTGAGCAATGTCTGTGTCGTGATCGCTTGCAAATCTTCATTCCAGCAGTGCATTGCTTTCTTGACAGGTCGATCTGGGTGCAACGCCAAGACAATCAGTTTGACTTGATTTGGGTCTGCTTCATAATGCTGGGTTGCTGCCCACAGTTTGATGCGATCCACCCAATTCAACTCTGGCTCTCGAATCGCCCACTCAAACAGCTTGGGAAACCCATGATGAAAGCCAACATTGATCTCAACCTGTACATAAGCGCGATCGCACAAATGAGCCGAAATCGGATGCTGTAGTTTTAGTTTTTTGTTGGACTGTAGTGAATTCGGAAGCAATTCCTGAACTTGCTCAACCAGCGATCGCAATGTCGGATTGTTGTCCAACAAAGGCTGAATCGGTAGTCCCATCTGCTGTTGTCGAATCGCCAACTGTAAATGCTCTTGTAGGGATTGAAACCGAGAAGACTGTAACGGGGGGTGAGAGGGTTGAAAATCTGCGATCGTTAATAACATACACGCTGATGAAATGCTGCTGCCTGACTTGCCGGAAGGCATATCGACCTCTTCGAGTCATCTCCCAGATAGCGATTAAAATCAGCCCATTTAGCAGTGTATGGGTGACATTGAACAGCACATGATTAGCGTTGCTGTACTGTAGCCTTCTTATGTCTCAGATTTCCCTAGACAACTATTTCTCTCCTTTACTCAAACTTTTTCAGGGTGAACAAGCACCTGGAAGTTGGTTACTTGTAAGTGTGCTAGTTGTCGTCATCGTTCTACTACGTATCAGTGGTAACCGTAAAGGCAAGATTACGACTGGGCGAATGGTGGGAACGGCTGAAAAGCTGGCTGCGGTGAATACAGCACTGAAGCAAATTCGAGAACGGAAGCACGATCGCATCACGCTCTGGTGTGGAAAGCCGAGATCTTGGCTCAAAGGTTCATTAGGAGGAGTTGGAACTCGTCTGCAAACATTACTAGGAACACCCCCAACCCTTTATCTACCGGATGCTCAACGCAGTACCTTGGTTATTGGGACACCTGGAAGCGGAAAAACTGCCAGTGTGATCGACTCTGCTTTGGAGAGTGCCTTTGTTCAAGGATTTCCGGTCATTCTCTACGATAAGAAAGGTTCACAAATGCAACTTCATGCTGCTCTCGCGGCTCGTTATGGATATCAAGTTTGGGTGTTTGCACCGGGTGAACCATACAGTGGAGTCCTAAATCCGCTTGACTTTATGCGAGATGGCTATGATTCCGTCATGGCAGGCGAGATCGGACAGGTGATCAATCGCAATGCTTCAAAGGGTGGCAAGAGTGATGAGTTTTTCTCAACGGCTGGGGATTTACTTGCCAAAGCATTATTACAATTAGCAAAAGTGACTCAACACGCAGATATGGCAATGGTTTACGCCTTGTTGCGACTGCCCAACTTAGTTGAACGGCTGAATCATGCCGTTCAGTCGCGTCAACTCGATGAATGGATTGCGACCTCTTTCAATCAGTTCCTGAGTGCGAAAGATGCAGAGAAAACGATTTCTGGAATTCTCACGACTGCTGCTGCAACATTTAGCAACTTTATCCAAGCAGATTTACTTCGCTCTTTTATTGGCGAATCAGACATTCCAACTCAAATTCAGGGCAGACAGATGATTGTCTTCAAACTGGATGATGCTCGTCGGGGTGTGATTGGTTCATTGTTAGCCGCAGCATTGCATTTAGTAATTGTCGCGAATCTCTCTCAACCTCGTACAGATCCCTTGATTATTTCACTTGATGAGTTACCATCTTTGAAGCTGGAACGTTTGCCACAGTGGATTAATGAGTATCGATCGAATGGTGCTTGTTTTCTACTAGGAATTCAATCGCTGAATCAGCTTTATGAGCAGTATGGCGAGAAATTAGGGAATGCAATCGCATACGCCTGTAGCACTCACATTTTGTTCAATCCTGGCGACTTCAAAACTGCCGAAGAATACTCAAAACGGTATGGTGAAAAGGAAATCACGGTACGGAATCGATCAACCAGCCAAAGTACGGGAGTCCATCAAAACCGCTCAACGAGTTGGAATGAGTCGCTTCAGAAGATTTCAATCCTGACCCCTGATGAGATTTTGCGATTTGAGCAAGGGAAGTGCGTGATTACGAATCCAGCATATCGATCGCGGGGTGAAGGCTCGATTCCCTATTTGTTGAAAATTGAGATCGCGCAATCCGAGTTCGCATACCGCAAGCGAACCGAGCAGTTATGGGAACAGCAAGTTAAGCCTGCGTTGCAGCGACGAGTTAACTTATTGGATCGCCAAGCGCTAACTGAGGCATTGTATGCTCGAATTGAAGCCGCAGAAAAGCTGCTACCCCTGCTAGATCTAGATGAAGAGAGATCGTCGAAATGAAGGGCAGCAATCCAGCGATGGGAAACGCGGAGAGCTATTCAAATGTATTAGACCATCTAGCGTCTCCGTAGCACCTATTGAAACTACTTCAGTATTTGACTTCTGTTCTATTAACATGGATGGCTAGCGGGTTTTGTTCTTCCTGTCTTTCCACAGCGCCAATACGAGAAACCCGTTGCCCTGTCACGGTCAAAGCATCTTCAATGTAACCCGTGACCGTGACATCTCCGGTTTTCAGAAGATGCGTGACATACTTGACGGTCATAATCGCACTCCTTTTTCAATGAGGTTTTATCAAGTCTGGCGGCTTATTACTGAGTCTTTTGACAAAACAAACAGGAATATGTCAGCCAATATACTGATTATATGATTGAATAGTTTTATATTCAGATTAGAAGATTAACTTAACAAAGTCGGGTTTGCACTTTTTATGACTAGCAACCTTAATGGACTTCTGAACAATCTAGAGCAACAAATTCAACATGCTGAGACCCATCTCATTGCTCGATCAGGTAATCAATCCTTTTGTCAACTTGGCAAAACCAGAAAGTAACCTAAAGACTTGAAATATTACGAAGGTAGACATTCATGCAGTTTCTTGCGGACACTGTTGCGCTCTCTCGGATGCAGTTTGCACTCACTGCTATCTTTCATATGCTCTGGCCCGTCCTGACGACTGGGATGGCAATTTATCTGGTGATTGTCGAAGGAATGTGGTTAAAGACACGCAACCCAGATTATTACCATCATGCCCGCTTCTGGTCAAAGCTCTACGTCCTCAACTTTGGCATTGGCGTGGCATCAGGATTACCAATGGAGTTTCAGTTTGGGACGAACTGGGCACCCTTCTCGGAAGCCGTGGGTGATTTTTTGGGCAGCATTCTTGGCTTTGAAGGCGCAATGGCGTTCATGCTAGAAGCGGGCTTTCTAGGCATTATGCTGTTCGGTTGGGAGCGGGTGCATCCAGTGATTCACTACCTTGCCACCATCATGGTTGCCTTTGGTGCTAATCTGTCCACTTTCTGGATTTTGGTGGCAAATTCTTGGCTACAAACCCCAGCAGGCGGTGAGATGGTCGATGGTAAGTTCATCGTCAGTGATTACTTCCAGGCGATCTCGAATCCTTTTATGGTGAAAAGCGTGTTGCACATGTTTTTTGCCACGCTGGAAACCTCTTTATTTGTGATTGGTGGCATTAGTGCCTGGTATATTCTCAACAACCGCCATCAAACCTTCTTTGCCCGATCGCTCAAAATTGTGCTAGCCGCTGCGATCACCGTTACCCCACTGCAAATCTACATCGGACACCTGAGCGCTGAGCAAGTGGCTCACTATCAACCCACCAAACTGGCGGCGATGGAAGCTAAGTGGGAAACTAGTCCTGCTGGACAGCCTGCCGATTGGAGCCTGCTTGCACTCCCCGATGAAGCCAGCCAAACCAATAAATGGGAAATTACCATCCCGAATGGGTTAGGCTACATCCTGGAATTTAAGAAGAACCTGTCTGAACCCATCCGGGGCTTGAAAGAATGGGCACCGAGCGATCGCCCTCGCATGGTGGGACTGATCTACTATTCGTTCCGGATTATGAGTGGGATTGGCTTCTTTTTGGCGGGATTGATGCTGTGGAGCGTGCTGAAATGGCTATTGGGTAACCTCTCACCTGAAAAAATTGCTCAGCAAAAGTGGTTCCTCCGCACCTGGATTTTTGCCGCTCCGCTGGGCTACATCGCCGTTGAATCAGGCTGGATTGTCCGCTGTGTAGGGCGACAACCCTGGACGCTGTACGGGCAAATTCGCACCGCTGATGCAGCGTCTCAACTTCCCGCCAGCAATGTGCTGACTTCCCTCACCCTGTTTGCGGTGGTTTACTCCATTCTGTTTGTCTCAACGCTGTACTTTGGGAGTCGAATTATCCGCCACGGCCCCAATCTAGAGTTGCCCGTACCAGGGCTAGACAATCAATCGGCGATCGAAACAGAACCCGCGACATTTGTTCCTGATCAACGTCCTGTAGAGGCTCAACAGTAGGTCACTAATATGGACGCATTACTCCACTTTTTGCCGCAAGTTTGGTTTGTGATTCTAGCACTGTTCCTGTTTCTTTATGTTCTGCTGGATGGCTTTGATCTGGGGGTTGGCATTCTTTCTCTGACCAGTTCAGATGAAGCACGCCGGAGCCTTTTGATGACCAGTCTGGGGAACATTTGGGATGCGAATGAAACCTGGCTAGTGCTGATGGGGGGAGCCTTGTTTGGAGCGTTCCCCCTGGCTTATAGCACGATCCTCAATGCCCTGTATATCCCCATTTTCATGATGATTTTCGGGCTGATTTTTCGGGCGGTGGCGTTTGAATTCCGAGAGCATTCCGATCGAAAGTTTCTGTGGAACTTTGCCTTCGGGGCTGGCAGCTTTATGGCGGCACTGGGACAGGGCTTTGCGCTAGGTAGCGTGATTGAAGGGATCGCGGTGGATGAGGCCGGTCACTTTATCGGCTCCACCTGGGATTGGTTAGACTGGCGATCGCTCCTGGTTGCCCTCACTTTGATCCAGGGCTATGTCCTGATTGGCTCTACTTATCTCATTTTGAAAACGGAAGGAGAATTACAAAAAACTCACTTTCGCACTGCTAAGCTTGCCGCGATCACCACGTTTATTGGCGCAATTTTAATCACGATCGCCACTCCCATCGTCTATGAAGCGGCACGAACTCGATTGTTTAGCCCACCGTTGGTTTACATCTTTGCTGTCATTCCGGTACTGGGTGTGGTGCTGGTGGGACTGCTCTTACGAAGCCTTAATCGGGAAGAAGAAAACACGCCCTTGATCTGGACGATGCTGATCTTCTTACTCACTTTTATTGGGTTAGGACTAATCGTATTTCCTTACATCATCCCGAACCAAATCACAATCTACCAAGCTGCTGCTGCTCCCAGTGCGTTAGTATTCATGCTTATCTTTATTGGCTTTCTGATTCCCATTATGTTGTTTTACAACATCTACAATTATGTAGTGTTCCGAGGCAAAGTCGTTGGTGATGTGTATGGAGAGTAATGAGAGAGTGAGATGATAAAAGAGTAATTTTTCTCATCACCTCTCAATCACCTTCTCAAGATCCCATGGTCTTAAATTGTGATATGAATTATGTGGAATGAACGCTACAGCCAAGCTGAATATGTGTATGGTAAGCACCCCAATGATTTTCTGGTGGAAGTGGTTCAGCAGATCCCCAAGGGGCAAGTTCTCTGTCTGGCAGATGGAGAAGGCAGAAATGGGGTATATCTAGCGCAACAAGGATACCAGGTGACAGCAGTTGATGCTTCTTCTGTCGGATTGGAGAAAGCCCGAAAATTGTCAGCAGAGCGTTCTGTAGAGATAGAAACGATCATCGCAGATCTGGCTGAATTTCCCATTCAACCAAATTCTTGGAATGCGATCGTCTCTATCTTCTGTCATCTCCCTCCGATTGTCCGCGCCCATGTTCATCGGCAGGTGGTTTCTGGATTGCGATCGGGCGGAGTATTTGTGTTAGAGGCATATACCCCCCGTCAACTCCAATTCAAAACGGGAGGCCCACCCACTGCTGAGTTGACGGTGGAATTAACCGTCCTCCAGCAAGAATTGGAAGGCTTGGAGTTTAAGCACGCGGTTGAATTGGAGCGAGACATCCAGGAAGGGTTATTTCATCAAGGACGCAGTTCAGTTGTGCAAGTGGTTGCTATGAAAGCATAATCGACCGCTTATCGAGCAAAAAACTGCTATATTATCCCATTTAGACTAGGGATTGAACCGCAGGGAGGCGAGCGATCACCGCCTTCACCTTCTGGCTGGCATTCGTGGCAATTTCCTTTGCATTGGGGGAAGGAATCGCGGCAAACATCGCGATCGGATCAACGGCTGACACTTCCACACGACCATCTTCATGTTCCTGCACAACTACGTTACAGGGGTACAACACTCCAGCTTTATCATCCTCATGAAGCATCTGATAAGCCGTTTGAGGATGACAGGCTCCCAGAATGCGATAGCGACGGAAATCAACTCCCAGCTTCTTCTTGAAAGCGGCCTGTGCGTCAATTTCGGTTAACACTCCCATGCCTTCTTGCTGGAGTGCTTCAGTAACCTGAGCGATCGCCTCATCAAATGAACAATCAACAACTTTGCTGAAATGATACATGATTGAATGTCCTAATGAACTACAAAAAACAAACCTTGAAGACAAGCCGTAACTGATCGGAATAGTCGATCTACAGACGATACAGCGTACGTGTGATCGCCCTAAGCCAGGACAATTTCATCCGCTTCATCATCCAGGTTTCGGCAATGCGTTTATTGAGAAACGCCATCGATGGGAACGAGTGCTGGAGGAATAGAATGTCCACCATTCGCAATTTGCGCTGGATGGCTAATCCCCACTCGTTGACCATCTCTCCTGACCCTTCCCCCACCACCGTCGCCGCAAAGAGTTTTCCAGTGGCATTGGTCAGCACTTTGACAAACCCGATATCAACTCCCTCTGCGATCGCTGCTCCATAATCTTCGTAGCGCACTTGCACCGTTTCGTAAGCAGTTTTCTGCGCTTGCAGATCTTCCTCACTCGGGCCAACATGAGAAATTTGGGGTTCGGTGAAGACCGTCCAAGGCACGACGAATTGACGGAAATCCTGTTTGAGGGGGTGAGGCATCAGCGTGTTGATCAGGGCGATCATGCCCTGGTGCATAGCAGCGTGAGAAAATTGAGCATAGCCGTTGCAATCTCCTACCGCGAAAATATGCTTCTGGCTCGTTTGCAGATAGGGGTTGACCTGAATCCCTGTGGAGTCATATTTGACCCCTGCCTTTTCCAGGTTTAGCCCCGAAAAGTCCATCTTGCGACCTGTGGCAACCAGAAGTTTTTCGGCTTCCACAACCTCACCCTCTTCTGTCAGCACTTTTACCCCACCCTCTGGTGTCGGCATAATTTGCTGAATCGTCTGACGGCGCAAGATCTCAATGCCTTCTTGCTGAAAGGTATCTTCCAACAATTTCACAGCATCGGCATCAACCCCTCGCAGCAAATTCGGGCCGCGAATGATCATCGTGCAGCGACTCCCCAGACGGGAAAACGCTTGAGCCATTTCACAGGCGATCGCGCCACCTCCCAAAATCACAAGACTTTCGGGAATGCGATCAAGGCTGAACAAATTGTTATTCGTCAGCACCTCTACCGAGTCAATGCCGGGGAAGGGAGGAATGGCGGGTTGAGTTCCAGTGGCGATGAAGATACGCTTGGCGATGATGGTGCATTCGGCTGTGCCGTCTTCTTGGAAATCGCCTACAGCAACCGTGTGTGGATCTACGAAGGAAGCGGTTCCCTGTTGGAGAACCAGATCGACCTTCTCAAACATTCGCTTCGTTTTGCTGTTGTTGATGTAATGAATATCCGATTGGATGCGCTGAAAGGGATTGCGTACCTGGGGCAGGGAGACGGTTTCCAGTTCCATGCGATCGAGCAGGCGTACTGCATTACGAGTTTTCGCCATGCGAAGTAATGCCTTACTGGGAATACATCCCACATTCATACACTCTCCGCCTAGGCGATGGCTCTCAATGCCGCAAACCTTAAGATCCATTTCCGCTGCCATTGCAGATACAGCCATGCCAGCAGGCCCCATACCAATCACCAGAACATCATAGTCGTATGCCATGACTTAACCCCTTACAAACGTATCGATAGAATGGGTGGGATTCTTAAAAGGACAAAAGCAAACAAGTCAGGGGTGAGTTCCACAAAGGAAACTCCTTGCATTACACCAACTGCCAATCAATGTAGCGAACCCCTTTGTTCACAATCCTATATTTGTTTATATAACCATACAGTTATCTTGTCAACAAATGCGGCAACGGAGTAGTAATTCTGATTTTGAGATTGGGCTACGATCGTGCCTGAATCCAAGGAGAGCCAAGGAAATTAACACGCAGGCTTCATACCTCAGCGAAGGTGGAACCCTTGCCCTCTCTTGCACTTCTCTTTGTACAGGATGGAGCAAGATTTACAGTTTTTAACAAAAAAATAATAGATACAGCTTGAACTTTATATTGTCGTATGGTTATATAGTATCAAAAGGGCGATTCAAGCGAGTTACATGGAATTGGCTTTGGATGCCCTGCCAGGAGGTATTCGTGCCTGTCGATCAAGAGCTTTAAAAAACTGAACTTCAAGCAAAGCTAATTGGGGGTTCGAGGGAGACGTAGAACCTTGAGTGTTCCTCAGCAGATGCTTTGAATGCATTGACTCAACTGGTCATGACGTTGGCAAAGCTGATTGACCTGAACTATAGGAGCGGCATAAATATGGCAAATATTGTAGTGATCGGTGCAGGGTTAGGGGGGTTGCCAACGGCGTATGAGTTGAGGCATTTATTGCCCGATTGCCATACTGTCACACTCATCTCAGACCAACCTAAATTTACCTTTATTCCTGGTCTGGCGCGAGTTGCCCTGGACATTGACCCATTGGATCACTTTCAGCTTGAGATAGAGCCGTTAGCCAGACAACATGGTTTGGATCTGGTCAATGGTCGGGTAACGGCGTTTAATCCTCACAGCAAATGGATCACTGTTGAGAATGGGCAGACGATTGATTATGACTATGTAGTGATTGCCACGGGTCCGGGCTTTGCCTTTGACCAGATTCCCGGATTGGGACCGCATGGAGGCTACACCCATTCCATTTGTTCTGCCTCCCATGCGCTGGAAGCACGAGAAGCATGGCTTCAGTTTCTCGAAAAGCCCGGTCATTTCGTTGTAGGAGCCGCACCGGGAGCCGGATGCTTTGGTCCTGCTTACGAATTTGTCCTCATGGCAGACTGGATTTTGCGGCGCAAAGGACTCCGGGACAAGGCAACCTTAACGCTCGTCACCCCTGAACCCTACGCCGGACACCTGGGCGTCAGCGGAGTGAAAAACGCTCAGAAACTCACGGAGGCGTTGTTACGGAAACATGGAGTTGAAATTATTGCCGATGCCGCCATTACCGCGATCGCCCCTGACCACATCACCCTTGATAACGGTCGCACTCTGCCACAAGACTACGCGATGATTCTGCCTGCCTTCCGGGGAGTGCAATTTATCCTCAATACACCTGGTTTAGGAACTGAGAAAGGGTTTATTCCCATCCTACCGACCCAACAACATCCACAGTTTCCAGAGATCTACGCTCTGGGGGTCAGTGTCAATCTGACACAACCCGACCAAGCCCATGTGGCGATCGGGATGCCCAAGAGTGGTCAAATGACGGAAGCGATGGGAATGGCAGTTGCCCACAATATCGCTGTTGAATTGGGTGCAATTCAAGCTCCGTTGACAGTGCCAACTCTGGAAGCCATTTGCTTTGCCGAATTTGGGGATACTGGAATTCTTTACGTAGCGGCTCCTGTTTTACCTGACCCTGCAACTCAGCAACGGCGATACGCTTACGCGGTGCAAGGTCCCTGGGTGGTTTGGGGCAAAACGGCATTTGAGCAATACTTTATGACCAAAATGCGGTTTGGGGCAGCGGTTCCCTGGTTTGAGCGATTGGGACTCAAGGCATTGTTTGGAGTTGATCTGGTAAAACCAGCCCCCACTCCACAAAAGACCGTTGTTAATGTTTAATGCAACCTTTCTCCTCTGGGAACCCATGAACCCCTGGAATCGCTATGACTATCAATCGAACAGATCATTTCGATCACGCTGGTGAAACACCACCAAACAACATCTTTGGAAATGATGAGTTTGAACAATTAGCTAATCGCTTCAAACTCCTAGGCGAACCCGCCCGATTACGAATTCTAACCATCCTGTGTGATGGCGAGAGAAATGTTCAAGAACTCTGTGAGCAAACCGGATTGTTACAAGCGAACGTTTCTAAACATCTTCAGTTGCTTAAAGCAACTGGAATTGTCACTTGCCGTCGAGAAGGAATTTTTCGGTATTACTGCTTGATTGATACAGCGTTAATGTTAGTTTGTTGCAGTGTTCGAGAAGAACTTGCTCAGCATCGCTGCCATGAATTCCGAAGAGACTATTAAGTTTTGAATAAAGGAGTGGTATGTTAAAGCGCATTTATCGAATGATAGTTGGCATCGGGTTGGTGATCGCCTTGTTCAATATCAATCCAGCCAATGCTTTGGCACAATCTGACCCCGCAGAACTAGCGAAAGCGGTACAGGAAATTGAGTTGTTGGATGGTTTGCGATCGGGACTGGCATCCATGCTGGAAGGACACACTGAAGAACCTACAATACAAACCATGAAAGAAGTTTGCAAACCTGTAGGAATGCGAGCCATGCAGCTCAGCCAAGAGAATCAATGGCAGGTGAAACAGATCGCCAGCAAGTATCGCAATCCGGATCACGCACCCGACAATTTGCCCTCAAAAATTGCGCTGGCTCGCTTTGAACAAAATCCTGATTTAATGGGATTTTGGGATCGGGAAACGATCAACGGGCAGGAAGGAACTCGCTACTATCGCCGCATTAATGTCGAAGCAAGCTGTTTAGCCTGTCACGGTGCAGGCAACAATCGGCCACAGTTTGTGAAAGATAACTATCCCCAAGATTTAGCCTATAACTTCCATGTGGGAGATTTGCGGGGTATGTATGCCGTCTTCATTCCTGATGTAAAAGCGGCTCTAGAGCAGGCAATGCAGGAGTGAAGGTTGGCGTTTTGGTACTCAGTTTGGGTGTTCTGTTCTTTCATTGGAGCTTGGTTGAAACTCCTCCAGCGATCGCTGCTATCCGCCAACTGGAAGAGGCTCCCGGTCAGGTGGTTTATCAATCGCGGCGAAACCTCAAAGATCAGAATGGCATGAGTTGGCAAGCGATCGCCTTCAAGCGCATTTGTCCCGATGGCAGTCGCCACTTCTACCTGCGGCTGGTGGGCTTTCCGGGAACAAGGTCGATCGTTCCCAACCGCTGACCCTCCAAAGTTCGATGGGCGAAATGCTAACCGCAGCAGATGCGTCTCAACAAATTTTCACGGATGCCAACGCCTCCGAACCCAATGTTGGACAGTATGACTTACAACCACTACTTCCTCAACTGCAAGCGGAACTTCTCTGGCGTTTGAGGTTACTGACTGCAGAGGGTTCTCCCCTGACGCTGCGAGTTCCTCCCTCCCTCGTTAAGGAATGGCAAACCCTGGCAAATTATTAAGTAAAGATCGAATATGAAAAACAGAAATTGGCAGAGACAAAGCTGGAACTCTTTGAAATCAATCATCTTCGGTATTGGATTGGTTGGCTTAATAACCTTTTCGGCGTTTGCATCTAACCCAACCCAGCCAGATTCCAGAACCCAACAGGCAATGATAGATGCCATTAACGATGAATATTATGCCCGTGCATTCTACAATGCTGTGATTGATCAGTTTGGTTCCATCCGCCCGTTTAGCAATATTGTTCAAGCTGAAGATCGGCACGTACAACTCTGGAACAGGCTATTCACGCAATATGGATTGCCCATTCCTGACGATACGTTTGCTGGCAATATTGAGGCTCCTGCAACTCTTCAGGATGCTTGTCAGATGGGAGTTAAGGCAGAAATTGCTAATGTGCAGATGTATGACCGGTTTCTAGAGTTTGTGCAGGAACCGGATCTGCGGGCCGCTTTCACTCAACTGCGTCACGTTTCACAGAACAATCACAAGCCAGCTTTTGAACGATGTGTTAATAATCCTGGTGTGGGTGGTGAATACCACCCACACCAGGCAGGCAGACGAGCAAGACACTGAGCAGGCAATGTATCGCCTGGATGCTCATTGCATCCAGGTCAATTTTGAGACGCAAATTTTCATGATTCACACGAAATAGGAAGGAGTAAGAACAATGACCGTCAAATTTGTAACCCATACTCTCAACACCAATGACATCACAGTCATGGGGAATGTAAACGATGTCGCTACCGTTCGGGGTAGTAAAATTTCTCGAATTGGAGCAGTAGAAGGTCAGGAGCAGCAAAACCCTGCTACCATTCATGTCAATTTTCAGGTAACCAATAATCCAGAGGAAATGTTGGTATTGATGATGGGATTGTCAGATGCGATCGAGATTGGGCTGCAACTGTTAGCAATGGGCATCGAAGCCGAACCGTCTCCCAAAATTGATGAGGTTCGCGATCGCCTTTCTCAACTCGTGTCGGAACTCGATCGCAGTCTGCAAGTTTCTCACTAAACAACTAAGGAGCATCATTGCTGTGTGGAAGTTATTAGAAGCCATTCAAAAGAATTTAGTGTGGACGATTCCATCGTCTATGGTCGCTGGTATTGTCGTAGGGTACTTGATCAATCCATCTCCGCTTAAAGCCTGGATTGTACCGCTCACGTTCCTCATGGTTTATCCCATGATGATCAATTTGCAGATTCAAAAAGTTCTGTCTGGCAAAGATTACAAATTGCAGTTGATTACTCAGTTAATTAACTTTGCTATTGTTCCCTTCTTTGCTTACGGAATGGGAAAAGCGTTCTTTGCCGATCGCCCCTTAGTTGCACTGGGATTGCTTCTGGCATCCCTCCTGCCAACCAGCGGCATGACAATCTCCTGGACTGGATTTGCCAAAGGTAATCTCAGTGCTGCCGTAAAGATGACCGTGATTGGGCTGATTTTAGGATCGATCGCCACTCCCTTTTATGCCAAGTGGCTCATGGGAACGGTGATTGAAATCCCTCTTGCTGATACATTCCGCCAAATTGCCATCATCGTATTCCTGCCCATGCTACTAGGAATTGCCACCCGTCTGATTGTGATCCAGGTGGTCGGTGCTGACAAATACAACAAAAACCTCAAACAAAAGTTTCCAGCCTTTTCAACATTGGGTGTTCTAGGAGTTGTATTCGTTGCTATGGCGCTGAAAGCAAAAGACATCGTAGCAAATCCAATGATCCTGCTGTCTTTCTTGATTCCCCTGGCAATCCTCTATTTAGGCAACTTCCTTTTGAGTACGATCGTAGGTAAGTCGCTATTTAACCGGGGAGATGCGATCGCTCTCGTCTACGGTACGGTGATGCGGAATTTGTCGATTGCATTGGCGATTGCCGTTACGGTCTTTGGTGGCGAACAGGGTTCTGAGATTGCCTTGATTATTGCGATGGCGTACATCATTCAGGTACAGGCAGCAGCCTGGTATGTGAAGTTGACCGATAAAATCTTTGGTCCTGCTGAAGAAACGGTTCAATTAAAGAGCAGTTAGGACTCATATCGCTATGCCCGGTTCTGGTCAAAATTGCATATCCTCTACAGCATCGACTCAACCTTCCCTGCTGACTGCAACCGATCAACCTTTGCCCTTGAGCATAGATGTCACCAGTGCCGTGAAGCCTGATCACAAGACGATTGAAGATTGTCGAAATTGGTTAAGTTTTCATCGGGTTTGGGGACAATTACCCATAGAGGCATTGCAAGCGATCGCCCAATCCTTTTACTGCTTTCGCGTAGAACCACAGACGTTCATTTATCAAGAAGGACACCCCTCCACTGGACTCTATCTGCTGAAGTGGGGCACGGTTGAAATTTCCCGCCTTTCTCCCATTGGCAAATCCCTGATTCGCTATCGCAATGCGGGCGAACTGTTTGGGTATGTGTCGCTGATGGCAAACCCCGAAAATAGCAGACATCAGACGCAGGCGATCGCCCTCACGGTTAGCGAAATCTGGTTTTTACCCCAGGTTCGGTTTCGTCAACTAATGCAGCAGCACGCCGAAATTGAACGCTTATTCAACGCCCTGCTCGCACAGGACTTAAATGCGTTCAGTGCCCGGATTGCTCAGGAACAACGACGGATTCAAGGCTTACAGTCCTATATTCAAGCAGTTCCCATTGGGGAAACGATCCTGGGTCACAGCAAAGCCAGCCAAAAGCTGATCGAACAAATTGATCGAGCCGCTGCCAGCCTTAAGCCTGTAGCGTTTCAAGCCCAACCGGGCACCGGAAAAACCTTTCTAGCAGGGCTGATCCATGCCCGCTCTGCCCTAGCAGACCAACCGTTTGCGGAGCTAGATTGTGCCAGGTTGCCGCGCTCAGAGGATAGCAGACTCAATACCGACTTTTTATTTGGCAGAATTGGTGGACAACCGGGCATTCTCGAACTGTTGGAGCGGGGAACGCTACTGCTGAATAATATCCAGGTGTTGAGCGAGGGGGATCGTGCCCGCGTGTTCCACTACTGCAAAACGGGGGGCATCCTGCCGAATCATGGACTGAGTGGATCCAACACCCTGACGACCGAGCCGCCCAAACCCGTCCAGTCCTGGGTGCGCTTAATCTTTGCCTCTCCTGACAAACTAGACTTGCCAGACGTAGACGCAATTTCCATCAAGCTGTTTAGCTTGCCCCAGCGTAAGGCAGATATTCCAGCATTTGCCCGTTACTTTTTAGCCCAGTTTTGTCAGGAACAAAATCGTCCGCTACTGAGCCTAGATCAGTCCAATCTGCGTCGCTTGATTAGTTATGACTATCCGGGCAACCTCACCGAACTGGCAGAAATCCTGCATCGGGCGGTGATCATGACCCCACCCGGACAAACCGTGATTCCCGAACAGGCGCTATGGTCGGTGCAGTCTGCAAAAAACGCCTTCCGGGTGGATTTGCTCACCCATGTACCCCGGTTGCGGCAAGCGTTGCTGAGTCGCTGGTATCCAGAGGGAATCTGGATGGTGATGATGGCATTTTTTGTCCCCGTCACGATCGCCGGGTTCCTTGGACCTCAGACGCGAGACAGCAGTGTGACGCTGAATCTCTTTTGGGCATGGTGGTGGCCGGGTTATTTGTTTTTGTTTGTTTTTGTTGGGCGACTGTGGTGTGCCGTCTGCCCCTTCATGATTACTGCCGAATGGTTGCGGCGGCTTTCGCTGTGGCTGTTTCCACGTCAGCAACTGACCTGGAATACGCAATGGCTGAATCGCTGGGGAGCCTGGATTTTATTTGGTGGGTTTGTCGCGATTTACCTGTGGGAAAAGCTCTGGGACTTACCGCATCATGCCTATCTATCCGCCTGGTTGCTTCTGACGATTACAGCCGGAGCGGTGATTTTTAGCTTGATTTATGAGCGGCGGCTCTGGTGCCGTTATCTCTGCCCGATCGGTGGCATGAACGGGATGTTTGCCAAACTGGCAATGGTGGAGTTGCGATCGACTCAACAGGTGTGTGGGAGTCAGTGCAGCACATTCGGCTGCTATAAAGGCAGTAGCGTCACCCCTGTTACCTTTGTTGATGCCCTGCCGACTGAAGGACAGGCAACGGGGGGATGTCCGCTCTATTCGCATCCCGCACAATTGCCGGACAACCGAGACTGTGTGCTATGTATGACCTGCCTCAAAGCCTGTCCTCACCGTTCAGTGCAGTTAAACCTGCGGTTTCCCACGTCAGATTTACTGGACAATCACCGGGGCTTTTGGGCAGAAGTCGCGCTCCTCTTGCTGCTGTTTGGGGGTGTGTTTATGCACCATGCCCAACGACTTTTAGGTTGGCTAGGATTTCACGATCTTCCTATTGATGCAGATCATTTACTGACCAGTACGCCGATCGTTCTTGTCCTGCTGAGTCTTCCGGTTGTATTGACGTATGGGACGCACGCGATCGCCCGCTTGCTTGATCCCGAACAACCCACCTATCTCACTGTCATCTACGCCTATCTGCCCTTTACCCTGGCAGCCAATCTAGCGCACTATATCCCAGCAGCAGTCACAGAAGCGGGTCAAATTCTGCCTGTTCTGGCGCGAACCTTAGGCTTTAGCGGCGCGAGCTTACCAACTCTTACCTGGAGTATAGATGTGGTGGCTTTCCTTCAGGGAGTCACGCTACTCTCCGCTCTGATTTTCAGTGTCTATCCGCTGTTACGTATTACCAAGTGCACATTGCTCAGCAATCTGCCTCATTTGCTGTTAATCGCAGGACTGACGGTGACGAGTTTCTGGCTCATTATCTGAGGAATTTTCAATTTACTTTATGAATATTTATAAGGACATTACTGAAATGACTGGTCACACACCGCTAGTCAAGCTGCAACGTTTACCCCAGCAGTTTGGCTGTGTCGCTGAAATTGTGCTGAAGCTAGAAGGCATGAATCCGGCAAAGTCCGTGAAAGATCGCATCGCCGTCAGCATGATATTAGAAGCAGAACGAGTAGGGCTGATTCAACCTAGAGTTTCGACGATCGTGGAGGCGACCTCCGGTAATACTGGCATTGGGTTAGCGATGGTGTGTGCCGCCAAAGGCTATCGCTTGATTCTGACGATGCCAGACAACATGAGTCAGGAACGACGGCAGATTATGCAGGCGTATGGAGCAGAGGTCATCTTGACTCCTGCCGTAGAAGATATGCAAGGGGCGATCGCCTATGCAAGTCGGCTACTTACAACACTTCCCCACGCCTTTTCACCCCATCAGTTCAGCAATCCTGCCAATCCCAAAATCCATTACGACACCACTGGACCTGAAATCTGGCAGGACACCGAGGGACAACTCGCCGCATTGGTCTTAGGTGTGGGGACGGGTGGTACTCTCACAGGCGCTGGGCGCTATCTCAAACAGCAAAATCCTAACCTCCAGATTGTTGCTGTCGAACCCGCAAACAGTGCGGTGCTGAGTGGCAAGCCTGCGGGTGAACATAATTTACAAGGGATTGGCGCAGGCTTTATACCGGATGTCTTGCGAGTGGATTTGATTGATGAAATTGTCACTGTTACCGAAGTGCAGGCTTACGAGACAGGACGACAATTAGCGCAACTAGAAGGCATTATGAGCGGTATTTCAACGGGAGCGGCGGTCTATGTGGGATTACACATCGGGCAACGATCGCACTACCAGAATCAACGGATTGTGATTATTCAACCCAGTGCTGGCGAACGCTATCTTAGTACAGCCATGTGGCACGAAATTAGTACAGAAACTGCTTTACAAGCGCCTCCCACTGCATTAAGTCATGGCTAAAATACCATCTCATACTAACCAACCCTGGCGAGTGCAAGATCGCTTCCTGGAACTGCATTCGCGTTGGATAACATTGATTGGCGAACATCTGCAAGACCATCAGGGGGAAATCCTGGAATACTGGCGGATTGAGAAGACAGATTCCGTGATTGTTTTACCGATTCAGAATGGTCAGTTTTTGCTTCCGCCTTCAAGCTATCGTCCTGGCGTTGGGCAGGTGACATTGGATTTTCCGGGTGGTCGAGTATCAGAGGGACAGACTTCTGAAGAGGCAGCGATCACGACCTTAAAGCGAGAATTAGGGATTGAAGCAGCAAATATCACTCAACTAATTCCTTTAAACACCGAAGGGTGGGCAGTGAACAGTTCCTTCTCCAACCAAAAACTGTATGGTTTCGTAGCTCATATCCATAGCATCTCAACCCTATTTCCCAAGGCTATTGCAACCACCTACCCCGTCAATGCCGCAGGCGCTCATCAGTTACTTCAAGACCTCAACTGCTTGCAATGTCGTGCCGTGCTCCTGGAATGGGCAATGCTGAACTTGTCTTTGCATCCAGCAATAACTGTTCAAAACTCTGGGCAATGCGAGTTTGGAAGCGTTCCCGATGCTTGAGTAATTTGAATGATCTCATAACATCTGGTAACGGAGTTGCTTGGGTTGCATCGGTAATTGCTATTGTTCGTAAGATGCCAAACCGGACTTCTTTATTCACCATCCACTTTGAAATTGCCGTTGCCCCAATGCCATTCTCAACCACCGCAGGTGATCGCCCCCAATCACCTGCTGGTCTAAACAGGCTGAGTGTTGGGATTGACAGCATGCCAAACCAACCCACATATGCCGATTCTCGGTACTGGTAATCCAGTTACAGAATCTATCCCAAAAATTGCTCCGGCTGCGGCGTTCCAAAAATGTAGTCATGATTGCAACTTAATGATGAGGATAGAAAACGCAATTATTCTTTTAAATCGTTTTATAGTTTTATAGTTATATAATTACCAACAAGACACTTACTCGCTGTATCTTCCAATTCTTGTGAGTGTGACCTTCAAAATCAACGATTGCCAACGAGGAACCTAATATGAATCAGACTTTAGCCAGCAGCCTGCGGGATGGAACCAAACAGTCCCATACGGCTGCCGAAAATACCGCATTTATGAAGTGCTTCTTGAAGGGAATTGTGGAACGGGAACCCTTCCGCAAGTTGCTTGCCAATTTGTATCTGGTCTATAGCACGTTGGAAGCAGAACTCCAGCGTTATGCCGATCATCCGATCGTGGGTCCCATGTATTTCCCTGAACTGAACCGAAAAGCCACTCTGGAAAAGGATCTGGAGTTCTATTATGGCAATCACTGGCAAGACCAGATTGTGCCATTGGAGTCGGGTCGGGTTTATGTCGATCGCATTCGTGAGGTTGCTAACTCAGACCCAGCCCTCCTGGTTGCCCATGCCTATACCCGTTATATGGGTGACCTCTCTGGTGGACAGAGTTTGAAAAACATTGTCCGTTCCGCGTTGAATTTGCCGCCCGATCAGGGCACCGGGTTGCATACTTTTGAACAAATTCCGACTGTGGAAGCAAGACGTGCTTTTAAAGAGAAGTATCGCCAAGCACTCGATTCATTGCCGATTGATGAGGCGACGATGCAACGCCTTGTGGATGAAGCCAATGCTGCTTTCAAACTCAACTGGAATGTCATGCATGAGCTGGAAAACGATGTAAAAGCGGCGATCGGTGATCATGTCTTTGATCTCGTCACCCGACAAGACAAGCCGGGGAGTACCGAACGTGCTCCAGGCAATACGTCTGTGGAGTTAGTTGCTTCAGAATAAGCTTTGCCACCTGCGATAACCACTTTGCCTCTTCTCAAATCATCTTTATTATCAAGAAATAAGCCTTTGGCTTCCCTGACCAAGGGTGGTACCGGAAGGGGCGGAACCACTGATTTTTACTGTTAACTACGAATTTATGGCATTCTTACCCTCGCTTCAAATTGGTCAACATCTTGCCCGCTATCCCATTGTTCAGGGAGGCATGGGCATCCGTATCTCTGGAGCACAGCTCGCCGCTGCCGTTGCCAATACAGGTGGAATTGGCATAATATCTGCTGCTGCGCTAGGACTAAACTCACCATATTTTGATATTAATCAGCCAAATGGTCGCAAACGCAGAGAGCAGTTTTTTGAGGCGAATCGGTTGGCGCTGATTGATGAAATTAGAAAAGCACGAACGCTAAGCCCGACTGGAATTCTGGGCATCAATGCGATGGTCGTTGCCCAAGATTATGAAACGCTGGTGCGGACAGCGGCTGAAGAAGGGGTCAATCTGATTATCTCTGGCGCAGGCTTGCCGCTGCAATTGCCGGAATATACCGCCGCGTATCCAAAAGTGGCATTGGTGCCGATCGTATCCAGCACTCGTGCGGCTCGAATTATGTGCCGTAAATGGGAACGCCAATATGGGCGATTGCCGGATGCGTTTGTGGTGGAAAATCCCAATTCGGCAGGAGGACATCTGGGGGCTAAATTGGAAGAGTTGGGAGATCGCGCTTTGGAAGCAGAGCAGGTCATCCCAGAATTAGTAACGTATCTACAACAAGAAGTGGGTCAAACCATTCCGGTGATTGCCGCTGGCGGTGTGTGGGATCGGGTAGATATCGATCGGATGCTGGCATTGGGTGCAAGTGGTGTTCAAATTGGAACCCGATTTATAACTACAAACGAATGTGATGCCGATATTCGCTACAAAGAATTTCATCTCCATGCCAAACCAGAGGATGTGGTGATTATTTCCAGCCCAGTCGGACTACCAGGACGAGCGTTGCGGAACGCATTTGTGGAGAAGGCGATCGCAGGTTCCCCTGATTTGGAAAAACGGTGTTTATTCAATTGTCTCCATGCTTGCAAATGCCGGGATGAACAACAATACTACTGCATTGTTCAAGCCTTGGATAAAGCGGCACGAGGGGATATTGAAAACGGGCTGATTTTTTCAGGCAGCAATGCTGGACGTGCCAAACACATGATGCCTGTTGCTGAGCTGATGGCAGAGTTAGTCGCTTAATCTTTCAGGACTACATATCAGTCGTATGACAACATCTTCCTTAATTCCTTTTGCGATCGCTTTGCTTTCTGCCTTTATTGCCTATCAAAGCCAGGAAGAAATTGTGAAAGCCTTCTTCGTCATTGTCATGGCAATGAGCCTGCTGGTGAGCTTTTGCCTAGGCATCCAGATTTGTGCAGATTCTGATTCTATCAGCGAGCTTAGCGGGAATGCACTAGTTTTGCGATCGCCATTCCCGTAACGATGCTGGAAAGTTTCGCTGAGTAAGGGGTTTGATCATTCACTCGTTGAGCAGACAAAAAGCATAGGAAAAATATTACAAGTTGAATAAATTAGGGAAAGTTCCCCGTTTACTGTGAGCCAGCGCATGAACATCTCATTTCTGAAGGGTTGCCATCAACGGCTGTTTGCCTGGGGTATGGCAAAAGCGAATCATGCTGATGATCGGGCAATTATACTACACGACTGCCAGAACTATGCCACAATGGCAGACCTGAAACGATCGCTCCTGAGCAACTTGCATGGCAGAGTTTTAGAAATTGGACCGGGGGCAGGGGCAAATTTATCCTATTACCCAACCAACATTCACTGGATTGGGATAGAACCGAATCCCTTCATGCATCCCTACATTGAGCAAGAAGCAGAACGTCACGGACTCAAAACTATTGAACTGCATGGAGAACGAGCTGAGATATTACTTGTTGAAGATGACAGTATTGATACCGTAGTCAGCACCTATGTTCTTTGCTCTGTAACTAACATTCACGCCACCTTGAAGGATATTCAACGCGTCCTCAAACCGGGTGGCACTTTTGTTTTCATTGAACACGTTGCCGCGACCAATGGCACCTTTACTCGCACGGTTCAAGAAGGGATTACTCCAGTCTGGAAAACGGTGTTTGATCACTGTCACCCAAACCAGGAAACTTGGATGTATCTTGAAGCAGCAGGCTTTGAGTCTGTGAATTATCAATCATTCCGACTGTCTGTTCCCATTGTTAGCCCTCATATTGCCGGAGTTGCAACCCGCCAACAGAGGAAGTGATGATGAGAAGGTGGGATAATAAGAAATAGCCCTTTTGGGAGAAATCTATGCTATTCAAGAAGTCAATTCGGACGATATTGCTGGGATTCGCCCTATGGGTTTGTCTTTTGTCTGGTGTTGGACAAAGCCCGATCATGGCAGCAACTCTAGACGTAGCAGCTGGATCGGCATCTCAGGAACAGATACAAGCTGTGCCTGAAGAAGTTCTCAATCTAAAATCAGGAGTTGATCGCTTTCTTATCTCAATTCCATTAGGCTATTACACGATCGGCAATGTCGCAGGATTGAAAGATCAGTTAAAAAATCCTCAAACCATTTTGGTAGATGTGCGCGAACCTTCCGAATATCGTGCTGGACATATTCCGGATGCCATCAACATTCCACTCCGTACTCTAACTCATAGTCTGGATAAAATCCCGCACGATCACTCTGTGGTGTTGTACTGTTCAACGGGCTATCGATCGGCAATGGGAGTCATGACGTTGCATCTGTTGAATTATGAAAATGTCCGGGGATTCCCGCCGAGCTTTGCTGCTTGGAAAGCAGCAGGGGAAGCGATCGCTCAGTAATCATTCCCTTAGCCTACTTGTTGGCCGATTAGTAATCGCTCGTCAAGCCGCTGCAACCACAGCGTTAGCAATTTTCACCAGTGCTCTGGAGCATTAAGCGAGCGAGCGCATAAGATCTGACCACTTGCTGACTCAAGCGCATTACCCCTCAGTGCGATCGCCATCCATGCCTCGCGATACGGCAGTTCATAGGGCGGAGAGACATGGTGATTATGGGTAAAGCCAAACCGACTGTAGTACCTCGGATCTCCTAGGACAAACACTAGGTCGGTGCCTCTATCTTTCAGCATTTTCAGTCCGCGCTCAATCAGCGCACGCCCGACCCCCCTTCTCTGAAAGGCGCTTGCTACTGCCAGCGGCGCGAGAATGTAGGCGACTATCCCCTCGCTGCCCCTCACCCCTACGGCGCTGAATATGATGCTACCAACAATATCTGTTCCGTTTTCGGCAATTAAGGCAAGCAAAGGCTTTGCAGTCTCATCTGCTAGCAAATCAATCGCCAGCCTTGATACAGCAGGGCCTTCTTCTTTGCCAAAAGTGTCAAGATGTAGATTCCTGATCAGTTCGGAATCGACTGCTGTAGCTTCTCGAATCTTCATGGAGTTTCCAAAAATGCTAACGACTAGCGTCACTGGCTGCAAGAATCGTAAAACGGAGCAGAAAGTATTTTGGTCAGTCCGGTACACGCACTTTATGGGGAGACGGAACTGACTCGTACTTCTCCGAACAAGATTTTCAAAAGACGGATGGTCAAAGTTATGGTTTAGGCGATCGTGCTCAATCAATTAGGTTTTCAGTGACCAAACATCACTGATTGGCAACATTTGGTAATAGCTGACGCAGAATCTTTTGCACAATTTGCACCCCGGTCACGGCTTGCCAGCCAGACAATCCCAGCAGAATCAAGTTCAACGAAACGTGGAGGCTGCGAACCCAATCCTGCTTTTGCATAAAAGGAACCAGCGCGGCAGACGTGGAAACCAACCCCACCATTCCTAAGCCTGCAAACAGGTGGGGACCAATCACAATCTTGCCATTGTTGATATAGGTTACGGTGATACCTCCGATCGCCCCCATCACTATCAGTGCCAGGAGGATGGAGCCAATTTGGTGATGACGAATCGCAAACCGGCTCTTCACCAGTTCTTTCTTGAGATCGCCGTCTGCCAACCGCGCCCGTCGGACTTGCACACCTAGATACATCGCGTAGAGCGCAACCACCAACGAGATCCACATCGTAACGGGGTGGAAAAAGCTGAGATAGGGGTTGAGAGCCTCCAGACCTTCAAAATTCATAACAGTTACCTCTGAGTTGATCGCACGTCTTAAATTCACTTTACTATTCTATGACTAATTAGTTATATTAAAGAAGGTTACAATAAAAAACCTTGCAAGACTTTGAGAATCGCTACTGGCATTACTCCACCAAAGCTTTTGCCATCCGTTCAATATTGGAGATTTCAGTCATGAAAACGAATGTGGGTTCAATCGATCGCTTGATCCGTCTACTGCTGGCTTCGGTGCTGTTTTATTCGGGACTGTTCCTCTACAGCGGTTCTGCCTTGGGCATTGGGCTAGTCGTTGTGGGTAGCATACTGCTGATAACCGCACTGGTTGGTTTTTGTGGTCTTTATCGCCTCCTGGGGATTCACACCAACCAACCTGATGAACAACTGTAGAAGTATTCACTCATCAACTCTTTTAGGAAAATACTATGACCTACCACTTCAGCAAGGTTGTGGATGCCTCCTTTGAAGCGGAGATCGCTCAAGTCACCGAATCTCTCAAGCAGGAAGGCATGGGCGTATTGACTGAAATTGACGTGCAGACTGCCTTCAAGAAGAAACTGGACATCGAGTTTCGTCAATACAAAATTCTGGGAGCTTGCCATCCTCAGATTGCCTATCAAATGCTCCAAACCGATGACAAAGCGGGTGTGTTATATCCCCTGCAATGTCGTGGTGCAGGAACACGCAGATGGCAGCGTCGAAGTCTCAGCAGTTGATCCGTTGATGATGTTTCTGACTTTGCATAGCCCGAAAGCGAAAGAAATCGCGATCGATGCTAGTCAGAAGATGCAACGAGTGATCGATCGCCTACCTGAAGCCAAACTGGCTGCTTTGCCAACTGAACACGTTATTTAACGCAAGGAGGTTCATCATGGACGACAGTCTTCCACTCGAAAGTCCATCCCTATCGCGGCGACAACTGCTCAATTTTTTAACCGGAGCCACGGTCGCTGCCAGCGCTGGTTCTGCGCTCTACACCGTTGGCAAGTTCTTTATTCCTCCCGCAGAAACAACCGGAGCAGGGGGAGCCATTCTTGCTAAAGATATTCTGGGGAATCCAATCCCAGCGACGCAAATTCTGGCAGAAGCACCGGGCACTCGTGCCTTAGTTGCAGGTCTGGCAGGAGAACCCACTTACCTGATCGTCAAAGAAGATAACAAGCTGGATGCTATGGGAATTGTTGATAATTGCACCCACCTGGGCTGCACTTTCCCCTGGAATGCAATCGATCAGCAGTTTCAATGTCCCTGTCATGGTTCTCTCTATGCCCCTGATGGAACCGTCGTTCGCGGTCCAGCTCCCCTTCCACTCAAAATCGTTCACGTTGCTGTCATCGATAACAGCATTTTAATTTCACCCTGGACCGAAACCGATCCACGCACTGGAGAACCCCCCTGGTGGGTTTGATCTGGGTTGCCAATATCCAAGAAATTCTCTCTTTTCAATCGCTAGGTATCCTATGAAAATTGCTGTATCCAGCCAAAACCAGACTAACGTAACTGCCCATCTCGGACATTGTCAAAAATTCTGGATTTATGACGTAGACAATGGCACCATCCAAAACAAAGAACTGCTACAACTGACCAAAGACCAGAGCTTTCATGAGAGTTCGCCCAAAGACCCTCACTCCCTGGATACAGTACAAGTCCTGATTAGCGGCAGTATGGGGCGTGGATTAGTCCGCCGTTTGGAATCTAAGGGGATTCAGCCCATTATCACCCCTGAAACTGACTTGGATGCAGCCATAACGGCATATCTAACAGGTTCTCTCGCCATCCTGACTTCAGAAGAAGTTGAACATCACCATGACCATGAGCAAGGACATGACCCTGAGGGTGAATGTGGCTGTAACCAGGCGTAAGCTCCGTCTAGTTGCACACTAATTACGCGATCGCCCAACTTAGCAATGAGGTGCCCTGTGTCCAAACTGACCAGTCCAAATGAAACTGTGGTTGATCTGTCACCCACAGAATTTACTCACCTACCTGATTCTCCCCTCCTGATTGATGTTCGCAGTTCTCTGGAGTACGTCACAGGTCATGCCCCCAATGCCCGCAATCTCAGCCTGCCCCGAATTCTACTGGGTTTGGGTATCTCGAAATGGTTCTTGCCGCAATGGTTTCAGGAATTGTCCAAGGATCAGGCGATCGCCGTTATCTGTTTGACGGCTCACCGTAGCCCTATTGCAGCGAGGCAACTCCTGAAGGCAGGTTTCACAAGGGTCTACAACATCAGTGGCGGGATGGTGGAATGGCGTCGCCTGGGCTTGAAAACGGAGTTAAAAACTCAAGCTGGCTAACCCATTAAGATAGAGATGAGTGAATCTGAACTATGCAGGTTCGACCCAAGAGACAACTCAAAAACCAACAACACTGGTTAGCGCCGAAAGGAGTCTTGCAACTACCCAATTCTGGAGTCTGGCACTCTTACTGGAGCGATCCCTACCATATGTTGTTGACGATTCCCTGGTCAGGGTTTCTCCTGCTGATTGTGCTGGTGTATGGCATGCTGAATACCCTATTTGCGCTGGCGTATTTAGCTGGGGGAGATAGCATTGCCAATGCTCAACCCGGATCATTTTGGGATGCGTTCTTTTTCAGTGTGCAAACACTGGCATCGATCGGCTATGGTGCCCTATATCCTCAAACCTTGTATGCCAATACTGTCGTGACGATTGAGGCATTGGTCGGGCTATTGGGTTTTGCAGTCGTCACTGGGCTAGCGTTTGCCCGTTTCTCTCAATCCACTGCCCGTATTCTCTTCAGTCGCTTTGCCGTCGTGACCCGCTACAACGGGATGCCGACACTGATGTTCCGCACCGCTAACCAGCGAGGCAACCAAATTGTAGAAGCCCAGATGTGGGCATATCTATTGCGAGATGAAATCAGTCTGGAAGGTCAGTTTATGCGCCGCCTTTATCCATTGCAGCTCTTACGTAGTCAGACTCCTAGCTTTGCACTGACTTGGACAGCGATTCATCCGATCGACGCAGAAAGTCCTCTCCAGGGACAAACCGCAGAATCCTTAGCTCAACTCAAAGCCCAAATTGTTGTTTCGTTGAGTGGCATTGATGAAACGGTGACTCAAGCTGTTCATGCCCGACATCTTTACCAAGCACAAGAAATTTTATGGAATTACCAACTCGTGGATATTATTCACGCAACCAAATGTGGAGAATACTACATCGACTTTACTCATTTCCATGATGTTGTACCGACAGAACCCTGACCCTGATTAAATCCCTCTGTCAAGAAACACTCTCGACGGCAGGAGGCTGGGGCACAAGTTCAAAGCCAAGCAACTGAGCTGTTTTCTTCAGATGCTTCACCAGGCGTTCTCGGTATTGTTGCTCATAATAGTTTTCTCCAGGGCCAGCATATGTTCCACCCACAGACCACAGCTTGTAAAACAGACGTGCAATCTTGTGAGCGGTTGCCGTAATTGCCTTAGGCGCTCCTAAACGAGCGCGCATTCGCCGATAGAATGCTCCTAAAGCTGAATGACTATGGCTGACGGCTTGAGCGGCTAAGCGAAAAGCATTCGTGGCTCGATTCACGACGGAGCGAGTTTGAGAACTCACCGACTTTCCTCCAGTAATTCGCGCTCCAGGACATAATCCCAACCAGGAACAGAAGTGCTTGACACTGGGAAAACGAGTTGAATCTAAGCCCACCTCGGAGAGGATCGTCTGGACAATTAATGCATCGAGACCCGGAATCTGGGTAAAATCGATGCCACTGATCCGGTACAACTGCTTGCGCAACTCAAAAGCAGGTGCATTTTGAGTGGTCTTGCGCCGTTTGTTCTTTGCTTCAGGAGGGGGTTGATCCGTTTTGGCATCAAACCTCAGCAGGCACTGCTCGATTTGCATGTCACAAGCAGCCAACTGCTGTTGATGGAGATCATAGAGCGCCAATTCTTGCTGCAAAATGAACACCAACTCAGCCCGATAATTGCCACTGAGGGCTTGAGCGATCTGCTCATGAGCACTTCGGATGCGCGAGTGTTTGAGACCGGCTAAGACATGAAGATCACGCTCTCCTGCCACAATCGCTCGAATAATCGCCATGCCGGTTAAACCAGTAATGTCACTAATCACCTTATGTAAATGCAGATTCATTTGAATCAAGGCGTGTTGCATGCGTTGAATATGCACTGCAGCACTTTGAATCAATTGCTCGCGTTGGCGAACATAGCTGCGTAAAACACAGACTTGGTCATCCGGTCGAAACGACCCGGCTAACAGACCATAGGTGTGTAATTTCTGCAGCCATTGACAATCGAGCACATCGCTCTTGCGTCCAGGAACGGTTTTGAGATGATGTGCATTCACCAACTTGACCTCTAGTCCGACTGACTCCAGAATCTGAAAGACTGGAATCCAATGCACTCCGGTCGATTCCATCGCCACCGTTGTCACCCCACAACTTTTCAGCCAGGTTGCTATTGCTTGTAGGTCTGGGGTAAAGCAGCCAAAGCACCCGGACATTGTTCTCGCTGCTTGCTGCAGGGACGCAAACCCAATGCTCAGCAGACCCTACATCAATGCAAGCAGCATGGAGATTCAGTTGCTCAAGTTGAGCAAATTCAGCAGGTAAGGCTTGAGCCCCAGATTCCTGCTGCATCCGCTTTAGCGAGGTCTTGTCCATAATGCTCCTCAGTCAGGTGAACCTCCTGAGTTGGGGCAGAATGAATGGCTAATCTCTCAAACGGGATAGGGTTACACCCTTCACCAATATCATTGCCAGTACACCCCAGAACCACGCTCCTAATCAGACCCTTCAGGGTACTATTGACCCCTCGGCTTCAAACTCAGGATTCCCTTCTATGCCCACGAGATACGCAACCAGTGCAAGGATAAATGCCGGAAACAAGACACAGAGGGGGTTCTAAAGCCCGACTAATTCGCTAGAAAGAGACATCGAGTCGTACTGCATGGAGGCAGTTCCCGATGTCAGAAAACAATGTTAGCTATACTGTAGCAGATTTGTTAGAAGTCACAGCAACAGAACAATCCAATCTTGCGATTCCAACTTGGTTGGCAGAAGCACTTTTGGTGGGACAATACTGGAATCAGAGTGGATTGCTCGAACAGTTACAGCAACAGGTTCGAGTCAGTCGTGGACGCATGGGACAGTATCTTGATTGTGGCATGATCTACTTCAACTCCTCTTTTTGCTATCATCTCTCCAGATTCCGATAGCTCAACGAGTAGCGACAATACCACCGCACGTTCAGCAAGATGATTTCAGGCAAAAAGTGGTGCTATTTGAACAGCGAGGCAGTCGTCATTTTGAGCAAGGTTAGAGAAAATTGAGCTTTCCTAAGCTATCATCTTTGCGACAAAACCGTTTTCGCTAGTTGAACCAAGCCGCGAATCCGAAAAAGCGTCCACCAAATACAGATAGAAGTTGTTGCCAAACATTGGCATCGGTCTGCTTGCCCAGTTCCAGATAAGGCGCAGGTGCAGTTCCCTGTACCCAGAGTACTAAGTCTAAGTTGCGCGGCTGCGTAAACGCTTTGTTGAGATTGATCCCTCGAATTTCGCGGGAGCGCCAAAACGGAACGAGCTTTTTACCCGCTAACAGATCTTCCGATTCCCCCACGAAACTAATCCAGCTATCGATCATGGCTTGAGTCACAACAGCATTGGGAATCACACCCTTCTGCTTCGGATTCGGTAACCATTCTCGATCGTTATCTTTTTCTGCAACAATCAGTTTCCAAGAGTCGCGACTGAGTGTCAGCGTGGTTTGTAAATGCTGTAGTGCCGTCGTCAGTCGTTGCGGCTCTAGCAATGGGAAATTGATCAAATGAAAGAATGCGACCACATCGACGAGATCAAGATTATCCCCATACTGAAACACTTTTCGACCATCTGCAAGAAACGGATAAGGCGTTTGGGGTTTGGTAAACATTAAATGGGCGGTGGCATCAAATAATTGACGCTCATCGTAGGCAAGAACCGTTTCCCCGATCGCCGCTAACAAGTTGCAGTATCCCCGTAGCCAAGCCACATCTCCAGCATCAAAGTTAATCGTGAACGCTTTGGCAGCTTGCTCGGTCGCTCGAATTCCGGTGATGCGAGTGAGAACATTCCAAAATGATTCTGTCTTGTCAAGCTTGCCATCGCCATTAAAGTCCATGCGAGTCAATCCGATCCGCATCGGAAGTTTTATGGTTGGGTCTTGAATCGGGTCAAGTGTTGATCGAACTTTTGCAAGGTCGTTGAGCAACGTCTGAAGCACCTGCCGCGTCGCTTCGTAAGTGACAGGTTGCGGATTGGAGTTGGGCGGGACAGGTAAGCGCAAAATCGGGAAAAAGCTAGTCAGTGTATTCTGACGCAGTCCATAGCGGTAGAGTGACTGCATGAGTCGTTCGGTTCCGTCCATTAATTGCAGAACCCCGACCCTAAAGCGAGTGAGATCGTCGTTGGGCGTTTGTTGTAGTTTTGCCAGAAGCGCGGTTTCGCCTGCTTGGAACTTGCCATTGATGAGGTAAGATTCAAATTCTGGCGATTGTCCATGCGAAGCGAAGGGAAATGCAAAGGAAATCACTAACAGGATCAAACAGAGAAAGATTCGCATAAAAGCTCACCGATGATCTGAGAAGCAAGGATGCTTTGTTATAGCTGTGGTCGTTTCGCAAAACTGAAAAGATGTGCCAGTTACTCGATTGCGATGAAAGCCGTGTCATGTTTTTTTAACTTCTTCACCAACGTCTTGTGAGCGATCGTGGCTAAATTCCTACTGGAGTATTGCAGAACAATAACGATTACAAAGATTCGAGGGTAGTGTTCTAGATGTGTGGGCATAACGTTATACTGCTCGCCCGAACTCATGACGATTGATGAATAATCCAATCACAGTATCATGCATCTTCTCAGTCTTGGAAAAACAGATCGTCTTTCTGGCAA